>DASTKF010000216.1:0-6347 GCA_035716065.1 Gaiella sp. | reverse complement strand
CTGCCGTACGGGTCGTCGGTCGGGAGCAGAAGGTCGAGCCGAGCGACGAGCCAACCCTCCTCGATGATCCCTCCGCGCGCGAGCGCGCCCGTCGGATCGTGGAGCGCGCCGGACGGAGAGCCGAACATCACCACCGCATGGTCGTCTCCGCCGGCGCGGACACGAGCGATCCAGTAACCGGGCCACTCGAACCCGGCCGCCTTCGCGATCGGCACCAGCCCGAGGTTGCGCTCGGCGAGCCACTGCCTGAAGAACACGAGCGCGTCGAACTCCGGCTCCGGTGCCTCGGCCCGCAGGATCAGCCCGAGGCACTCCCGCAGCTCGCGATCGAACGACACGACGGGCATCGTAGGCAAGCCCGCGCGAGGGCTTGCTCTGTCAGCGCTCGATTGTGCGCTTCGCCGCGACGGCCTGAGCCGCGCGTGACTGCGGATCGACACAGCTGGGCGAGCCCGACGCGAGGATGATGACCTCGCAGGAGCGCTCGGCCGCCGGCTTCTGCTCGAGAGCCGGCCGTGCGACGTACCAGAGCGTCGCGACCGCCAGAGCGATGACGAGCGCGAAGAGCAGGTACATGCCGGTGCGCCCGGTGCCGTGGTCGTCCGCCAGCCCGTCGGACATCGCGTCCTCGGGCAGGCCGTATGCAATTGGCTTGAGCCGTGTGGGCTGCCGCGTGCCCATTCGTCATCCCTCCGCAGTCGTGTATGTGGTCTCGTTTGCTCCTTCGGATCGATCACCGCCCCGGAACAAGCCCTCGTTCGAGGGAAAACCGGCGTCGACCGCGCCACCCCGAAAGGGCGGTTGCAAGCGGGCGCGCGCTCGGTCAGGCTTTCGCCGCCGGTCCTGCCTCGACCGACGGCAGGGAGGGTGGGGCCGGCCCCACCCTCGAGCTGCTCAGCGCGCGGTCCAGCCGCCGTCCATCACGAGAGGCGCCCCCGTGAACACCGCGGCGCCCGGGCCGAGGAGGTACGCGACCGCGTCGGCGACCTCGGAGGGCTCGAGCATGCGCTTCACGGCCTGCGGCGCGAGGAGCACGTCCTCGAGCACACGCGCCTCCGGCAGCCCATGGGCGCGAGCCTGGTCGGCGATCTGCTCCTCGACGAGAGGCGTCCGCACGTAGCCGGGGCAGACAGCGCTCGCGCGGATCCCGACCGGCGCCCCCTCGAGCGCAAGCGTCTTCACGAGCCCGAGCACCCCGTGCTTCGCGGACACGTATCCCGCCTTGAACGGCGATGCGACGAGACCGTGGACGGAGGCGACGACGACGATGCGGCCGTTCCCCGACTCGCGGAGCGGGTTCCACGCGTAGCGGGCGAGCAGGAACGGGCTCGTGAGGAGCAGAGCGACGAGGGCGTCCCAGCGGTCCTCGTCGAAGCTCTCGACCGGCGAGACGTGCTGGAACCCCGCGTTCGGAACGAGCGCATCGAGACGTCCGAAGCGCTCGAGCGCCGCGTCGACCGCGGCGTGGTTGCCCTCCCGCGTCGTCAAGTCGGCACCGAATGGATTGCCCGGGCCGTCCTCGTCCGGCGCGAGGTCGACCGCCAGCACATCCCAGCCGTCGGCGACGAGCCGCTCGGCGACAGCACGGCCGATCCCGCTCGCGGCGCCGGTGACGAGCGCGGTCTCGGCCACTCAGGGGCCGCCGCGGACGTAGATGACCTGCCCGCTCACGTACCCGGCGTCGTCGGAGCAGAGGAACGCGATCACGCTCGCGACGTCCTCGGGCTGGCCGACGCGCTGGAGCGGAACCTGCTCGGCGATCGCGGTCTGGAAGTCCTCGAACGAGACGCCGAGCCGGTCGGCCGTCTGCTGGGTCATCGCGGTCGCGATGAACCCAGGCGCGACGCAGTTCGCCCGCACGCCGAAGCGGCCGAGCTCGATCGCGAGGGTTTTCGTCAGGCCCTGGATACCCGCCTTGGCCGCGGAGTAGTTGGCCTGGCCGCGGTTCCCGAGCGCCGAGGTCGACGAGATGAGCACCATCGCGCCGCCGCCGTCCTGTTTCGTCATCACCGTCTGAGCCGCCTGTGCGGCGAGGAACGACCCGCGTAGGTGGGTGGCGATCACGGCCTCCCAGTCGTCGTCGGTCATCTTGTGCACGAGGTTGTCGCGGATGATCCCGGCGGAAGTGACGAGCACGTCGAGGCGTCCGCTGTCGGCCGCCAGGGCCACCGCCGCCTCGACGTCGGCACGCGAGGTCACGTCGCAGCGGATCGCACGCCCTCCGATCCGCTCCGCGGTCTCCGCACCCGCCGCCTCGTCGAAGTCGGCGACGACGACGCTCGCGCCCTCGGAGGCGAGGCGGGTCGCGGTGGCGGCGCCGATTCCCTTCGCACCGCCCGTGACGAGCGCCGTCCTCCCCTCGAAGCGGCTCACCGGTACATCCTCACCACGAGCTCGGCGACGCAGACGGGCTTCTCCCCGCCCTCGCGCTCGACCGTGCCGAGCACGACCGCCTGCTCGCCGCCCGCGACCTCCTCGACCGTCTGGACGGCGAACCGCGCGCGGATGCGCGAGCCCGACGGCACGGGGGCCGGGAACCGCACCTTGTTGACCCCGTAGTTGACGCCCATCGAGTAGCCGCTCAGCGCGAGCGTCTGCGTCATCAGCGGCACGCACAGAGACAGGGTCAGGAACCCGTGGGCGACCGTCGTCCCGAACGGGCCCTCCGCCGCGCGCACGGGATCGGTGTGAATCCATTGCGGGTCGTCGGTCGCCTCCGCGAACCGATCGATGCGCTCTTGCGTGACCTCGAACCACTCCGTCGGTCCGAGCTCCTTGCCGGTCAGGTCCGTCAACGCGCTCATCGGGGCTCCTTCGTCGTCAGTCGGTCTGTGCCGGGCCCCAGCGTATGACGCTCGCCGCCCACGTGTATCCGGTACCGGCGGCGAGCAGGAGGACGAGGTCGCCGTCCACGACGTCACCGGCCCGCACCGCCCGGTCGAGTGCCAGCAGCGGGTCGACCCCGCTCATGTGGCCCGTGTCGTCGAGGTACGCGGCGCGCTCGAGCGGCACGCCCAGCGCCTCGGCAATCGCCGTGTGCATCGACCTCTTCATGTGGATCCCGCAGAGGTAGGAGACGTCCGCGAGCGTCGCGCCACTGCGCGTGAGCGCGCCCTCGGCGGCCGCCACGAAGTTCGGCAGCGACACCTCGTCGAGCCCACCCTTCATCTGCGCCGGGTCGGCGACGTCGAGGAAGTGCCGCCGCCCGTCCACCGTCGCATGCGAGGGGGGCTCGACGCTTCCTCCGGCCGGCACCTTCACCTGGAGCGAGAACGACCCGTCGGTGACGGCGTGCGAGCCGAGCAGGAGGTTCCGGTCGGCTCCTGCGCCGAGAAGCCCGGCGACTGCCCCGTCGCCGAAGTTGAACATGAACCGCGACCGCTCGTTCGCGTAGTCGAGGAGGTACGACTCGCGACAGGCGGCGACGATGAGAAGATTCCCGAGCTCGGGCTCGGCCGTCAGGTACGCCTTCGCGAGTCGCAGCGCAACCGGGGTGCCCATGGAGACGTTGTCGAACTCGATCGCGTATGCGTTGACGCACCCCAGACGGTGCGCGATCCACGGCGCGGCCTGCCAGACGGCGTAGTCCTTCCAGGTCGAGCCGTAGTAGACGAGCGCGCCGATCGAGGCGGGGTCGATCTCGTGCTCGGCGAGCAGCCGTCCGGCGGCGGCGACGGCGAGGTCGGAGACGTGCTCGTCGTCTGCCGCGACGTGCTTGCCGCTGAGGCCGAACTTCTCGACGACCACCGTCTCCGGGATGCCGCTGGCCGCGGCGACCTCCGCCGCCGCCATGACGCGTTCGGGGAGATGGTGGGCAATGGCGAGCAGCCCGACGCGGCTCATCGGCCGCCGTTTCCGGAGCCGATGGTGCGGGCGATGATCCGTCCGAGCTCGTCGAGCATCTCGGGGGAGAGCCCGTCGCGGCCGGCCCAGAGGATCCAGCGCATACCGACGAGCTCGCCGATGCCCATCAGGGCCCAGGCGAGCAGCTCGGGATCGCCATCCGCGATCTCGCCGGCCTCCATCGCCTGGCGAAGCCCGGTGACGTAGCCGCTCGTGAGCCGCTCGTAGTGGAGGTGCAGCATCTCCGGCGAGACGAACTCGGCCTGCCGGATGATGCGGTACAGGGCCGGATGATCGGCGACGAAACGGAAGTACCCGGCAAACCCGAGCCGCTCCATCTCGGCACGGGTCGTCCCCTGCGAGGCCGCCTCGGTCATCGCCTGGCGGACGCGGTGGTTGAGGTCGACGACGAGCTCGTCGAAGACGCCTTTCTTGCTCGCGAAGTAGAGGTAGAACGTCCCTTGGCCCACGCCCGCGGCCTCCGTGATCTTGACGATCGAGGCGTCGTGGTAGCCGAGCTCCGCGAAGACGGCCTCCGCCGCCTCGAGCAGCTTGCGTCGCGTGCGCTCGCCGCGCTTCGAAAGCGGCCGCCCGTCGACGCTCGTCGCGGCCTCGCTCATCGCGCGGTCTCCGCCAGGGACGCGCGCAGGTCGTCCTTCGAGACCTTGCCCATCGACGAGCGAGGCAGCTCGTCGACGACGGTGAACGTCTTCGGCACCTTGAAGCGCGCGAGGCGCGCACGGCAATGCTCGGCGAGCGTCTCGGCGCTCGCCGTCGCACCGTCGCGCAGGACGACAAAGGCCGCGCACGCCTCACCCCACCGCTCGTCCGGGACGCCCACGACCGCCGCCTCGACAATGTCCGGATGGGCGTGCAGGACGTCCTCGATCTCGGCCGGATAGACGTTCTCTCCCCCCGAGATGACCATGTCCTTGATCCTTCCGGCGATCCGGTAGAAGCCCTCCTCGTCGCGCTCGGCGACGTCGCCCGTCGAGAGCCAGCCGTCCGTCAGGGCCGCGGCCGTCGCCTCGTCGTTCCGCCAGTAGCCGGCGAAGACATTCGGGCCGCGGACGACGAGCTCGCCGGTCGCGGCGCCGTCGAGGAACGCGCCGGTGTCGGCGTCGCGCAGCGCGACCTCGACGTGGGGGTACGGCTTCCCGGCGAAGCCGAGCTTGCGCTTCGCGTCCTCGGGCGGGAGACAGAGGACGTTCGGCGCAGCTTCCGTCAAGCCGTAGCCCTGGACGACCTCGATCCCCCGCGCGTGCCACGTCTCGAGCAACGACTCGGGCATCGGCGCACCGCCGACGACCGCGAGCCTCAGGCTGGAGAGATCCGCGGTCGCGAAGCCCTCCTGCTCGGACAGGAACAGATACGTCGCCGGGACGCCCATCATCGTCGTGACCCCGTGCTCTGCGATGAGCTCGAGCGCGCGCGCGGCGTCGAACGACGGCTCGAGCACCACCGTTGCGCCCTTCCACCACGCGAGCAGCGGCTGCACGTTCCAGCCGCCGACGTGGAACTGGGGCAGCACCTGGAGGACGACGTCGTCGTCGCGCAGGCTCGTCGTCCGGTCGAAGGAGAGGTTCGTCCAGAAGCAGTTCGCGTGCGTGAGGAGCGCGCCCTTGGGCTTGCCCGTGGTGCCCGACGTGTAGACGAGGAGCAGCGGGTCGTCGTCGCGCGCAACGTCCTCGACCTCCCCGTCGGCCTCGAGCGTCGGATCGCCGATCCGCGCCACCTCGACCCCCGCGCGGGAACGAGAGGCGGCCGAGGAGGCTGCAAGTGACACAGTGTCACTTGCAGCTGCGTGGGCGAGCTCCTCGTGCTCGGCCGAGACGAGGAGGAGCGACGGCTCGGCGTCGGCGAGCTGGTAGGCGACCTCCGCCGGCGCGAGGCGCCAGGAGATCGGCTGCAGCGCGACGCCGAGGCGCGCACAGGCGAAGAGCGTCGCGACGTGGTCGGGCGAGGTGTGCGTGAGCGTCGCGAGCCGATCGCCGCGCCCGAGCCCGCGCGCGCGGAGGCTCGCCGCGAGCCGTGTCGCCCGGGAATCGAGCTCGGCGTAGGTGAGCTCGCCGCCGAGGAAGCGGATCGCGACGCGCTCCGGCGTGAGGCGGGCACGGTCGGCGAGCCACCGTCCGATCGTCAGCTCGCTCCTCACGCGGCGCTCCCGAGGAAGGACGTAAGGCCCCGGACAAACGCTGCCGGGCGCTCCCAGAAGAAGAGGTGGCCGCACCCCGGTGCCTCGGCCGCGAACGCATTCGGCAGGAGACGGCAGAGAAGCTCGCTGTTCCGCGGATCGACGACGACGTCCTCGGTTCCCGTCACGACCTGCGTCGGTGCGGCCAACGCGCCGAGCCGGTCGTATGCGTCGAAGCCCACGCCAGCGGCGGCCTGCGCGGCCCACGCGGCCGGCTCCTGCGCGGTCGCGAGCCGGTGCGCCATGATCCGGTCGACGAGCTCGGGATGCGCCGCGACCGTCGCCGGCGCGAGCGCGTTCTCGACGAAGC
>DASTKF010000215.1:0-5209 GCA_035716065.1 Gaiella sp. | reverse complement strand
ATGATCGCCAGCACGACGTCCTTGGCCGTGACACCGGCCGGCAGGTCGCCCTCCACGTCGACGGCCATCGTGCCCGGGCGCACCTGGGGCAGCGTCTGGGTGGCGAGCACGTGCTCGACCTCGGAGGTGCCGATCCCGAAGGCGAGGGCGCCGAAGGCGCCGTGCGTCGAAGTGTGGCTGTCGCCGCACACGATCGTCTTCCCGGGCTGGGTGAGGCCGAGCTCCGGCCCGATCACGTGGACGATGCCCTCGTGCCCCGAGCCGGTGCCGTGGAGGCGGATGCCGAACTCGCCCGTGTTGGCCCGCAGCGCGTCGAGCTGCGCCTTCGCCATCGGATCGCTGACCGGGCCTGGGAGCGTGGGCACGTTGTGGTCCATCGTCGCGACCGTCAGGTCGGGGCGACGGACACGCCGCCCGGCGAGGCGCAGCCCCTCGAACGCCTGCGGCGAGGTGACCTCGTGGACGAGGTGGAGATCGACGTAGAGCAGCGCCGGTCCGCCCTCCTCCTCGAGGACGACGTGCCGCTCCCAGACCTTCTCGAAGAGGGTCTTCGCCATCCCGCCAGCGTACCCCGGAGGCGTTACGCGGCAGCCTGCCGGGCGTCGAGGAACGCGTCCGCGTCGGCCGTGATGTGCTCGGGCCGATACGTGAACGAGACCGGCGCGAGCGTCTTCAGGCCGTCCCCCGTGACGAGCAGCACCACGCGGTCGTCACGACCGACCTCGCCGGCGTCCACCGCGGCCCGCAGCGCCCCGAGCGTGACGCCTGTCGCCGTCTCGCCGAACACGCCGGTCGTGCGCGCAAGGAGCGCCATGTTCTCGCCGACCGCGCTCTCTGGCACAGCATGGATCGCACCGCCGGTCTCGCGCGCGGTGGCGACGGCGAAGTCGCCGTCGGCCGGGTTGCCGATCGCGAGGGAGCGGGCAATGGAGTCTGGCCGCACCGGCGTGACCGGCTTGCCCTCGCGGAACGCCGTCGCGACCGGCTGGCAGCCCTCGGCCTGCCCGCCGATCTGTCGCGGCTCGGGTCCGTCGAGCAGGCCGAGCTCGCGGAGCTCGGAGAACCCCTGGCCGACCTTGTGGAAAAGGGCACCCGAGGCGATCGGGATCGCCACGACGTCCGGTGCTTGCCACTCCAGCTGCTCGACGAGCTCGTACGCGAGCGTCTTCGAGCCCTCCGCGTAGTACGAGCGCAGGTTGACGTTGACGAAGCCCCAGGGAAGCTCGAACGAGAGCTCGACCGAGAGCCGCGAGCAGTGGTCGTAGGGCCCGTCGACCGCGTAGATCGTCGGCCCGTAGGCGGCCGCGGCCGCGAGCTTCTCCGGCTCGAGGTCGGCGGGCACGAAGACTGCGGCCTCCATCCCCTCGGCCGCCGCACGTGCGGCGACCGCGCCGGCGAGGTTGCCCGTCGACGAGCAGGACAGCGTGTCGAGACCGAGGTCCTGCGCCTTCCGCGCGGCGACCGCGACGACGCGGTCCTTGAAGGAGTGTGTCGGATTCGCCGTGTCGAGCTTCAGCCATAGCTCGCCCACGCCGACTTCCTCGGCGAGACGCGGCGCGGGGACGAGCGGGGTGAAGCCAGGGGCGAGCCGCGGCTCGTCGGGCGCCTCCACCGGGAGCAGGTCGGCGTAGCGCCAGAGTGACGGTGGCCCGGCCGCGAGCCGCTCGCGCGTGACCGTCGCGCGCAGGCGGTCCCAGTCATAGACAGGGTCGAGCGGCCCGAAGCACGTGCGGCAGGTACCGATCGCCTCGAGCGGATGCACCGTCTCGCAGACGCGACAGGAAAGGGAGATGGCCGTCACGGGTGGATCCTCCTTCGTCTCGCTCGACACATCCATCCGGGTTTGGCACCGTGACCCCATTCGGGGCGGGTTGCCGAGGCGTCACAGGGCCGGTCCCTCAGCCTCTCTCGATGTGGAGCGGGACGTGTCCCGCGCCGCTTCGGAGCGTATCAGGCGACGGCACGCGATCGCGCTTCGCGCCTGAGGACGTCCCAGGCGAGACGGACGTCGTCCTCGGTCGTCCGCGCGTTGCCGATCGCGAGCCTGAGCACGAAGCGGCCGTCGAGGCGCGTGTGCGAGAGGAACATCGCACCGGTCGCATTGACCCGCTCGAGCAGGGCCTCGTTCTCCTCGTCGCTTCCCTCGAGACGGAAGCAGACGAGCGAGAAGTACCTCGGTGCGCAGATCACCCAGCCCGGCTCGTCCCGCACCCAACCCTCGAACAGCTCTGCGAGGCGGACGTGCTCGCGAATCACCGCCTGCAACCCCTCGCGCCCGTGGCAGCGGAGCACCGCCCACAGCTTGAGCGCGCGAAAGCGCCGACCGAGCGGCATGCCGTACTCGCTCAGGCTGACGACGTCCTCGCTCACGCGGAGGTACTCGGGCACGAGGCTGAACGCGTTCCGGAGATCGTCGGGCCGGCGCGACCAGAACGCGGAGCAGTCCATCGGCGTCAGGAGCCATTTGTGCGGGTTGACCCCGACCGAGTCGGCGCGCTCCCACCCGGCGAAGAGCGGGCGCAGCTCGGGGCAGACGGCGGCGCTCCCCGCGTAGGCGGCGTCGACGTGGAGCCAGACGCCGGCGTCGGCGCAGAGGTCGGCGAGCGCGCGGACGGGATCGACCGCCGCCGACGATGTCGTCCCGATCGTCGCGACGAGCGCGCAGGCCTCGCTGAGGTCGACCTGGTCGACGCGCATCCCATGGTTCTCGTCGCCCGGGACCGCCCGGAGCTCGAGCTCGAGCAAGCGCGCCGCCTTTGCGGTCGAGGAGTGCGTGTGCTCGGAGCAGACGACGACCCGCTTGCCCGGCGACGCCGCCCGGGCGGCCGCGAGCGCGGTGACGAGGCCCGTCGAAGCGGTGTCCTCGATGTGCCCGTGGAGACCGTCCGGCAGGCCGAGGAGGTCGGCGAGCCAGGCGAGCGTCACCTCCTCGAGCTCCTGGAGCGCGGGTGAGGCGCGCCAGAGGATCCCGACCTGGTTCAGCGCCGCGACGAGGAGCTCGGCGAGGATCCCCGGCTCGGAGGCCGTCGTCGCGAAGTAGGCGAAGTAGCGCGGGCTCTGCCAGTGCGTCAGCCCCGGCATCAACACCTCGTCGAGGTCGCGCAGGACGGCCGCGAACGGCTCTGGCTCGTCCGGCGCGCGCTCGGGCAGCGCCGCCCGGATCGCTCCGGGCTCGACCTGCGACAACACGGGCAGGTCGCGCACGCGCTCGAGGTACGACGCGGCCCACTCGAGCGCCGCGGCGCCGTCGTCTCGGAAGTCGCTCACGATCGCAGCTTCGCGATCTCGCGCCAGGGTCGCGTGTTCAGTACCTGATTCTTCGTCAGCCAGGCGCGACGCGCCTGCGCGATGCCGAGCTCGCGATAGCCGAGGGCCCCGGTCGAGTGGGCGTCGGTCGTCACCGGGACGAGCACACCGGCCTCGCCCGCAAGCCGCGCGTGGACGTCGCGCATGTCGAGCCGGTCGGGCTGGCTGTTGATCTCGAGCGCGGTCTTCGTCTCGACGGCCCGCGCGACGACCTCCTCGATGTCGACGTCGGCGCCCGCACGGCGGTTGAGCTTGCGGCCGGTGAGGTGCCCGATGCAGTCGACGCGCGGGTCGTCGATCGCAGCGAGGATCCGCTCGGTCGGGCTCTTGTCGAAGGCGTGGTGGAGCGAGGCAACGACCCAGTCGAGCTCGGCAAGCAGCTCGTCGTCCACGTCGATCGCCCCGTCCGCGCGGATGTTCGCCTCGACGCCCCGGAGCACCTTGAACGGCTTGACGCGCGCGTTGACCTCGTCGATCTCCTGCCACTGCGCCTCCATGCGGCCCTCGCGGAGGTAGTGCGAGTGGTCGGTCAGCGCGAGGAAGCGGTATCCGTTCGACTTTGCGGTTCGCGCCATCTCCTCGATCGAGGCCTTGCCGTCCGAGGACCAGTCGGAGTGGCAGTGGAGCTCGCCCACCAGGTCTCCGATCTCGACGAGCGTCGGCAGGCTGCCGTTGCGCGCGGCCTGGAGCTCGCCGGAGCTCTCACGCAGCTCGGGCGGGATGGGCTCGTAGCCGAGAAAGCGGTAGAGGTCGCCCTCGTCGGCGAAGCGGCGCACCTCGCCCGTCTCGACCACGGTCACGCCGTACTCGGAGATCGACAGCCCGCGCCGCTGCGCCTCCTCGCGGAGCGCCACGTTGTGGTCCTTCGACCCGGTGAAGTGCTGCAGGAGGCTTCCGAAGTCCTCGGGCGGCACGACCCGCAAGTCGATGCGGAGGCCCTGCTTCGTGACGACGGTGGCCTTCGTGTCTCCGCGCGCGGCGATGTCGAGCACCCACGGCAGCGTGACGAAGTGTCCGATCAGCGCGGCCGGGTCGGTCGCCGTGGCGATCACGTCGAGGTCGCGAAAGGTCTCTCGCCCGCGACGGACGCTCCCGGCGCCCGAGACCTGGACGGCAACCGGATGAGCGCGGAGCTCCTCGACGACCTGCCGCACGACGGGAAGCCCGACACCGAGCAGGCCGCGCCGCTCCGGCTCGGGCCCGAACCCCTTGGCAAGCGCCTCGAGGATCCGCTCCTCGCTCTTCGCGCCGAGGCCCTGGAGTGACCGCACGCGCTGCTGCTCGGCCGCCACGCGCAGCTCCTCGAGCGTCGTCACGCCCAGCTCGCGCCAGATCCGCGCCGCGGTCTTCGGCCCGAGGCCCGGGAGGCGCAGGAACTGCCGTACCTCCGCCGGCACCTCGGCGCGACGCTTCTCCAGCGCGGACATCGAGCCGGTTTCCGTCATCTCGACGATCTTCGACTCGATCGTCGCGCCGATCCCCGGCAGCTCCTTCGCCGTGCCCTGCTGCGCGAGCTCGGCGACTGACGCGCCCGTCTCGCGGATCCGCGTCGCGGCGCGGCGGTAGGCGAGGACGCGGAACCCCTGCTCGCCGAGGATCTCCGAGACGTCGGCGAGCTCGTCCAGCGCGTCCGCGACGTCCTGGTTGCGCGGGAGCGGCGGCATCCGCCGATCATATGGACGGGCCTGCGCGCGGTGGAGTGGGCCGACTCAGCCGATGAGCCCGACCCGCGCACTCGTCTGCGTCCCGACGTACAACGAGCGGGACAACGTCGAAGAGCTCGTGCGCGCTCTCGGCGAGGTGATCGACACGACGCGCGACGGCGTGCTCGTGATCGACGACGGATCGCCCGACGGGACGGGCGAGATCGCCGACCGGCTGGCTGCCGAGCTGCCGTGGCTCG
>DASTKF010000214.1:0-3263 GCA_035716065.1 Gaiella sp. | reverse complement strand
GGCGACCGGTGGGAGCTCCTCGTGGTGCGCGAGCTCATGCTGGGCCAGCGGCGCTACACCGACCTCGCCGACGCGCTGCCCGGGATCGGGTCGAACATCCTCGCCTCCCGCCTGCGTGACCTCGAGAGCGCCGGCATCGTGCGGAAGACGAAGCTCCCGCCGCCGTGGGCCGTGACCGTCTACGAGCTGACCGAGCACGGCCGTGCGCTCGAGCCGGTGCTCCGCTCGCTCGCCCGGTGGGGCGCTCGCACGCTCGGCGTGCCGGATCCCGCCGACTGCTGGAGCATGTACGCCGTCCACGACCGGTTTCGGCCCGAGGCCGCTGTCGACGGCAGCTACGAGATCCGCTTCGTCGACGGAGAGACGATCTCCATGGAGGTGGCCGACGGAACGCTCGTCGCGCGGAAGCTGCCCGCCGACGCGCCCGATCTCGTGGTCGAGGCGCACCCTGAGGCGCTCCACGCCCTCGTGCAGGGAGTCGTGAGCATGCCCGCCGCGCTCGCGGACGGGCAGCTCACGATCCTGACCGGCTCCGAGCAGGAGCTCGCCGCGCTCGTGGCCATGTTCGAGCCCGCTGACGCCGAACTGGCGGCTGAGAGCGACGTGGCGGTCGAGGCCGCCTAGAGATTGCCGTGTCGGGCGCCGGTCCGACACCC
Organism: Gaiella sp.; assembly: GCA_035716065.1. Classification (GTDB taxonomy): domain Bacteria; phylum Actinomycetota; class Thermoleophilia; order Gaiellales; family Gaiellaceae; genus Gaiella. The sequence goes on along the minus strand of DASTKF010000214.1, from coordinate 2,607 downwards.
GCATCCGACGCAGCCGCCGCCCGTGCGTTCGTGGTCAACTCGCTCGCTGCGCGGGCGCAGTCCGTCGGCGAGATCGAGCGGAAGCTGGCCGCGCGGGGCGTGGCTCCTCACGTCGCGGAGGCGGTGGTCGCGGAGGCTGCGCGCCTCGGGTATCTCGACGACACGGAGCTCGCAGAGCAGCTCGCCCGCGGCTACCGGGGGCGCCGCTACGGCCGTCGAAGGGCGGCGGTGGCGATGCGTCGGAGGCTTCTCGACGCGGCGACCGTGGACGCGGCGCTCGACGAGGCGTACGCCGATGCCGACGAAGCGGCTCTCGCGCTCGATGCGCTCGGCGGTCGCGCGCTGAGCGACCCCGGCGACCGGCGTCGCGCCGTCGCCTTCCTCCTCCGGCGCGGCTTCTCGCCGGACGCGGCGTGGCGCGCCATGCGCGACGGCGAGGACCTGCGCTGAGCTTCGGTTGCCCGGCCGGCGTCACGTCGCCGCGGAGGATGCCTCTCTTCGGGAGAGGATGGCCCTCTGACGGGCTCGGCTCGCACTCGGCTCGAACTCTGGATCGATTGGCCGTGAATCGGCGCGAACCTGGCACGGACCCGTCACATTCGCGCCGGTAGCGTCCGCACCCCGTGGGTGGGTGGGGGTTCGGGATGGGACCGGAGCGCGCGTCGCGTCGCGGTCGCCGCCGCCTACGCAGGCCGGTCCTGCGCGCGGGTAAGCGCCGATAGGGCCTCGCGCAGCCGCTCGACCTCATCTTCGAGCGCGGCGACACGCTCCGCGAGCCCGGCTGGGGCAGCGGCTGACGGTAGCTCGGGAGCCGTTGTCCACGTCGGGGGCGGGCCATGCGCGTCCGATCCCTGCTCGTCGGCGCCGAGGAGATGGCGGTAGCGCTCCTCCTTCTGTCCCGGCCGACGCTCGAGCCGTTCGACGAGACCTCGCGCGGCGAGACCCTCCAGCGTCTCGTGGATCTCGTCGAGCCCGACGAACGAATGCAGCCGTCCCGTACGTTGGTTCAGCTCCCCGGGCGTCTGCGGCCCCCGCAGCATGAGGACACAGAGAACCGCAACCTCGGCGCCGCCGAGACCGACTGCCTCGTCGAACAGCTGGCGATACTTCGCCGCCCTGCTCCCCGCGCCACTCGCGAGGCGGGTCCAGCCGCGGCGGGCGAGCCGCTGGAGCGCCTCATGGATCTCGCCCTCTTCGTAAGAGGCGACCGGATCGCGGTTCGTCGTCTGGTTGCAGGCGAGGCGGAGAGCGTTCAGCGAGAGCGGGTACTGGTCCGGCGTCGTGCGCTGCTTCTCCAGGAGGCAGCCGAGGACACGGAGCTCGACCGGGTCGGCGTCCACGGGCGAAGCGTACGCTCCGGCGTGCACATGGACGTCCCCATTCGCGACAGCTACCGGGTCGCTGCCCGCCTGTTGGCCGGCGAGTACCCAGGGTCGGCGGACCCCGAGGAGGCCGCGCGGCGGATCCGCGCGTTCTCGCGGCAAGGTGTCACGTTGTTCGTCGATCTGACCCATCCCGGCGACCCCCTCGAGCCGTACGCACGGCTCCTCGACGCCGCTGCGACGCGTGTCGCGCATCCGATTGTCGACTTCGGGACGACCACGATCCCGCACATGACGAGGATCCTCGATGACGTCGATGCTGCGATCGAGCGAGGTGGCACGGCCTACGTGCACTGCTGGGGCGGGATCGGCCGCACGGGGACGGTGGTCGGGTGCTGGCTCATGCGTCACGGCCTCGACGGAGGCGATCCGATCCGCCGCATCGCGGAGCTCCGCCGCGACGTCTCGGACGCGTCGGTCGCTTCCCCGCAGACCTCCGCCCAGCGTGCGATGGTTCGCGCGTGGAAGCGGGGTCGCTGAGCGCGCTGGTGGACGCGGTGCTCCGAGGTGCCTGGCGGCGCGACTCGACCTGGCACGGCGAGATCCACTGGCGTTGCGTCACGGCGACAGGGCTCGCGTTGGCCTCGGCTGACCCGCGCGTCGACCGCACCCTTGTGTTCTGTTTCGGGCTGCTCCACGACACTCGGCGTGAGAACGAAGCGGTCGACCCCCAGCACGGGCCGCGGGCAGCCGAGTTCGCGGGCGGCCTTCGCGACGATGGGGTGCTGCGCCTCGGTGACGAGGCGTTCGCCGATCTCTACGAGGCGCTCCGGCTGCACTCGGAAGGACGGGTCTCGGCAGACCCGACGATCGGCACGTGCTGGGATGCCGACCGTTTGCATCTTCCTCGTGTGTCGATCGTGCCGGACCCGGCGTTCCTCTCGACTCGAGCCGCTCGAGCCCCCGAGCGGCTGTCCGACGCCGAGGCGCTCAGGAGAGACGGCCCGTCGGCATGGGACGAGCTCATCGCGCTCCTCTGACCCCCTTGCGGCGTCACACAACCGGCACAGAGTCGGCACAGACACGGCACACATTCGGCTGCAGGCTGTCGGCATGGCCGATGATCACCCCACCGACGACGCGACGGAACGAGACGTCGCGCGAGCAGAGCCCTCGACCGGTCGCCGGGCCGCGGACGTGCCGCCGCTCGGAGCCGTGCCGAGCTGGATCGCGCTTCCGGTCGGGCGGTCCGAGGCCGGCCCCTCGATCGCAGAGCTCGTCGAGG
>DASTKF010000213.1:0-5397 GCA_035716065.1 Gaiella sp. | reverse complement strand
CGCCCGCTCCGTGCCGCACCAGGCGGGCCTCGTCGCCTCCGACGTCGCTGCGGCGCTTCCCGCCGTCCTTTCCTGACCGAACGTCCAGAGACAGGCCGTACCCGGGCGAGGTACCCCGTTCGGGGGAGTGCCTGACCGTTGGCAACGCCGACACCACGCGCCTTGTCTCCCATTCGACTGCAAGGAGCGGACATGGTCCATCGGAAGCGCAGGCGCCGGCTCGCCCTCCCGGATCCCTCCGCACGCGGGACGGGAGTCGGCGCCGCGGTGCCGACGGGCTCCGCCCTCGCCGTCGCGGGCGGCGTCGCCCTCGTCCTCTTCGGCTGCCTGGCCGTCGCGGCGTTCGCCGCGAACGAGAGCACGACGAGAACCGTCCCCGCGCTCTACGCGCACGAGGGAGCATTCTCCTACCGCGCGCAGGCCGAGCCCGGCCCGGTCTACCCCACCGGGAGCCTCACGACCGGCGCGCCCGTCTTCACCAGGCTCGTCGACACGCTCGGGGTCGCGTTCCGCTACCGGCTCGCCACGGAGGCGCCGGAGGACGTCCACGGAACGATCCGGCTCGACGCGGTCGTCAGCGACACGACCGGCTGGAAGCGGACCTTCCCGGTCTCGCCCCGGCACACGTTCAGCGGACCGACGGCGAGGACCGCCGGCACCTTCGACGTTCGTGCGTTCGAGGACCTCGTCACGACTGCCCGCCAGCAGACCGCGGCCCCGTTCGCCTCGGTCTCGGTCGAGCTTCGCCCGGTCGTCGAGCTCTCGGGGAGCGTCGGAGCGACGCCCGTCGACGCGTCGTTTGACCCGGCGCTCACGCTCTCGTACGACAACACGACACTCCGGCCGATTCCCGCCCCCGACGCGGAGGCGGGCGCAGCGCCGCCCTACGAGCCGAGAGTGGAGGTGTCCGGCGAAGAGGTCGTGACGACGCCGCTGGCCCTCGGCTGTCGCTGCCGGTCGCCGACGCGCGGACGATTTCGTCACTCGGAATCGGCGTCTCGCTCGCCGCCCTTCTCCTGGCCGGCGCGCTTCTCGCCCGGCCCACCCGCGGTCGCGGCCTGGCCGAGCGCATCTCGAGCCGGTACGGCAACCGGATCGTGCCGGCCCGCGCGATCGTCCCGCCGGAGCGCTGGGTGACCGAGATCGACGACATGGATGCGCTCGTCCGGATCGCGGACGCCTACGAGCGCGTGATCCTCCACGTCGTCGAGGGCGGCGAGGACGTCTACCTCGTGGACGACGGCGTCGCCGTCTATCGCCACCGTCCGCTGGCCGTCCCCGCCGCGGTCGGCGGCCTGCCCAGCGCGGCCTCGTGGTGATGCGCCGGCGCACGGCCGCTGCGGTCGCGCTCGGGCTCCTCTTCGTCGTCGGGGTCGCGAGCACGGCGACGAACGTCATCGAGGCGAGCCGCGCCGGCCAGCAGAACCGGCCGATCACCGCGAACGAACTCAAGCCGCCGGAATGCGCCGCTCTCGACCTGGAAGAGATCCGGGTCGCGGGCGGAGGCGGCGGTGCGGGCCACGCCGGGCTCCTGCTCGGGACGAGCGGCGACGACCGGCTCATCGGAGGCGGTGGCTCCGACTGCATCGTCGGTGGTGCTGGGAACGACGACATCAATGCGGGCGGCGGCGGCGACATCTGCATCGGCGGGGCGGGCGTCGACACCTTCAAGAACTGCGAGACGGCGTATCCCTAGGGCGATGGCCGCGGCGCGTCGTGCCGCGCGCCCGCGAGAATGCGACCGTGCCCCGCTCGCTCGTCACGATCGACGTCGGCGCCATTCACCGCAACGCCCGACGCCTCGCCGGCATCGTCCGACCGGCCGAGCTCTGGGCGGTCGTCAAGGCAGACGGGTACGGACATGGCGCGGCCGACGCCGCCCGGGGCGCGCTCGAGGGCGGTGCAACCGCGCTCTGCGTCGCGACGGTGGGCGAGGCGCTCGCGCTGCGGCGCGTGCAGCGGGACGTCCGGATCGTCGTGCTCGGCCCCACCACTGCGGGCGACGAGATCGCGAGGGCGCGCGAGGCGAGGCTCGAGCTGGTCGTCTCCGGCGAGCGAGTCCCCGAGGGCGTCGACGTCCACCTGAAGCTCGACACGGGGATGGGGCGGTGGGGCCTCGCGGAGTTGCCGGAGCCGGGCCGGGGCGTCGTCGGGCTGATGACCCACCTCGCGACGTCGGACACCGATCCGGGGTTTGCTCGGGTGCAGCTTGACCGCTTCCTCGAAGCGACCGAGCCCTACGCGGGCATGTACGTTCGCCATGTGGCCAACAGCGCCGCCGCGCTCACGATGCCGGAGGCGCGGCTCGACGCCGCGCGCTGCGGGATCGCGCTGTACGGCATCGACCCGGCGGGCGAGGACGCCGGCCGGTGGGGCCTCGAGCCGGCGCTGCGGTGGGAGTCGGAGGTGATCCAGGTGCGTCGGCTCGCGCGGGGAGCGTCGACCGGCTACGGTCGGCGTTTCGTGGCGGTCGAGGAGACATGGATCGGAATCGTCCCGGTCGGGTACGCCGACGGCTTTCGGCGTGACATGACCGGGACCGAGGTTCTCGTCGGGACGGACCGGGCCGAGGTCGTGGGCACCGTCTCGATGGACGCCCTCGCAGTGCGGCTCGCCGCGCCCGTGGAGACGGGAGCGCCGGTGACCCTCGTCGGCGACGGCATCACGCTGGAGGCCCACGCGCGCGTCGCGGAGACGATCGCCTACGAGCTCGCGTGCGGGATCCGCACCTCCGGGGAGCGGTCGACGCGAGAGGTCGTCGGTTGATGGACCGGGTCGAGCACCGCAGGCAGCTCCAGACCGAGCGGCACGACGCGCTCGTCGCCATGGTGCAGCGCCTGCTGGCCCCTCTGAGCGGCGACGAGCGCGCGCTCGACGTCGGCTGCGGCGCCGGTGCCCTCGCGTACGCGCTGGCGCCGCTCGTCGGCGAGGTGGTGGGCGTCAACGCCTCGGAGGATCTCGTCGACGTCGCGCGCGAGCACGCTCCGCCCGGGGCCACGTTCGTCGTGGGCGACGCCGAGGCGCTTCCCTTCCCCTACGGGGACTTCGACCTCGTGGGCTGCCTGCGCGTTCTCCACCACGTCCGCCGCCCCGAGCTCGTCATCTCGGAGATCGCGCGGGTGACGCGGCCCGGCGGCAGGATCCTGCTTGCCGATCAGCTGGGCGACATCGACCCGATGCGGAGCCTCGAGCTCGACCGCTTCGAGCGCGCGCGCGACCCGTCCCACACGCGGCTCCTGCCGGACGCTGACATCCGCGGCTACCTCGACGCCAACGACCTCGTGGTCGTCGCGAACGAGATCGTCGAGGAACGCCGCGACATGGAGCGCTATCTCGACGTCGCCGGGCTCGAGGGCGAGGTCCGCGAGCGCGTCGCGCGGATGGCCCCGGCCGTCTACGAGGTCGAGATCGGCTGGTACGTCGCCCGCAAGCCCTGACGCCCTGCGTCCGTGGGACGACCGATCGGTAGTCACCGTGACGCATGAGCGGTAGTCTTCGTGACGCATGATCGTCGACGTCAACCCGTTCGTCTACTCGCGCCCGGTGCCGCCCGAGGACGTGGTCGACCGGGATGCCGAGGTCGCCGACCTTCTGCGGCACGCCGTCGGCGGCCACTACGTCCGGCTCTACGCGCCGCGCAAGTACGGCAAGACGAGCCTCCTCACCCGCGCCCTCCACGACGGCGAGCGGAGCGAAGGCCTGATCGGGGTGCTCGTCGACCTCTACCGCGTGGCGTCGGTCGCGGACGTGACCGTCCGGCTCGAGCGGGCCTACGCGAAGCACCTCCGCGGCGACCTGCGCGGGAAGGTGGAGTCGTTCCTCCAGCGCACGGGGGTCGGGCTCTCGCTCGGCGCCTTCGGAATCAGCGCGCGGCTCCAGCTCGATCCGGCGCGCGACCCGCTCCCCGCGCTCCATGCCCTGCTCGACCTGCCGCTGCGGCTCGAGGCATCGGGCGGGTTCCGCGCATTCATCGTCTTCGACGAGTTCCAGGACATCGGCCGTATCGACGGCCTCGACGGGCTGCTCCGGAGTCACATCCAGCATCAGGGCGAGGTCGCCTCCTATGTCTTCGCCGGCTCGGAGCCCGGTCTGATGCGCCTGCTGTTCGAGACGAAGGACAGGCCGCTCTACGGCTCCGCGGTGCCGATGCGCCTCGGTCGCCTGGCGGATGCCGACCTCGCGGACTACGTCGCGCGGCGCTTCGACGCGTCGGGCCGGAGCGTCGGGGAGGCGCTCAACCCGCTGCTCGCGCTCGCCGCCGGGCACCCCCAGCGCGCGATGCTTCTCGCCCACCGGCTCTGGACCGAGGTGGGGCAGGGCAACGAGGCCACCCTCGACGACTGGCAGGCGGCCCACGCGGCCGCGATGCGCGAGCTCGAGCCGGAGTTCGACGCCCAGTGGCGCGGCCTCGACGCCTCCGCGCAGAAGACGCTTCGCGCGATCACCCTCGGCGACGGCTCGCCGTACCGCACGGCTGCACTCCGCAGGCTCGAGCTGACGAAGGACGTCGTCCGGCGTGCGCTGCCGCGGCTTTCGGCCACGGCGGAGATCGAGGAACGGGACGCCGGCGGGTATGCGATCGTCGACCCGCTGTTCGCCGCCTGGGTCGGCCGCCTCAACGACCACCCGGTCGACGACGATCCGTCTGGTGTCCGACTTTGAGTCGGACACCACCGGCAACGCCGATCAGACCGAGCCGGGCCGGTAGTCCGACATGCCGGAGAACCGCCCGATCAGCCCGGGCGCCAGCACCTGCACGATCGAGATGAGCCGATACGGGAACCACGGCACCGTCACCTCCCGCTTGCCCTTCTCGACTGCATGCACGATCGCCTCGGCGACGCGCGGCGGCTGGATCACGAACCGGCCGAGCAGGCGACTCTTCAGGACGCCCTTCTGCGGGAAGCCCTCCGTCTCGACGAAGCCGGGCAGCACCGCGTGGACGGCGATCCCGCTGCCCCGCAGAGCCGCGGCGAGCGAGCGGGAGAAGGCGAGCTGCGCATGCTTCGCCGCGGCATACGCCCCGGCGGGCGCGAACGCTGTCGTCCCCGCCACAGAGACGAGGTTGACGACATGCGCCGCGGCCCCGGCCGTGACGGCGGCAGTGAGGCCGCGCATCAGCGCCCGGGTGCACCAGACGCCGCCGAGGTAGTTGACCTCGGTCACGCGACGGATCGTCTCGGGATCGACGACGAGGAACGTGCCCCTCGCCGGCATGCCGGCGTTGTTCACGAGCAGGTGGATCTCCGGATGTCGCTCGAGGACGCGGGCCGCCATCGACTCGACGGCGTCGCGGTCGCCCACGTCGCACAGCTCTATCTCGGCGCCGATCTCGTCCGCAAGCGCGCGCAGCCGGTCCTCACGCCGCGCGACGAGTACGCACCGCCAGCCTTTCTC
>DASTKF010000212.1:0-10540 GCA_035716065.1 Gaiella sp. | reverse complement strand
ACCACCGGCACGTACCCGCAGACAAAGGAGCTCGACGGAGGCTTCAGCGTCCTCGACACGCCCTCACGGGAGGCAGCCGTGGAGTGGGCCGCGAAGATCGCGGTCGCCTGCCGCTGTGCGCAGGAGGTCCGCGAGTTCATGCCCGACCCAGCTGTTGGCAACTGAACGAACTCACGTGGCGAGAACGTCTCGAACGGGCGTCCGATCTCCCTGATCGTGCTCGCCGAGCCCCTCGATGTCCTCGATGGGACTCCGGTTTCGCGTATCGAGCTGATACCGCCGGTTCATCAGCGTGTCTATCGAATGGGCCTCGAGCACCTCGGCGTCGTCGTCGGTGAGGAGTTCGACGAGTTCTCGCGAGTGCACCGGGCCGCGCTCACCGGGCAGGGCTCATTTCGTCCATCGGAGACATCGACCCGGCTCCCGGAATCGTCAGCCCCGGGATCACGTCCGGAGTGACAAGCATGAGCACCCCGAGCACGAGGAGAACGGCCGCCGTTCCATATGTCGCCGCACGGCGCGACGGGATCAGCTTCTCGAACGCGATGAGCCCGGCGACGAGCGCCATCCACACGACGCTCATGAGGCCGAGCGCGAGCAGTGATGCCATCAACGCCCAGCAGCAACCGACACACCATGCGCCGTGCCGAGCTCCCATCTGCGTCGCGCCCGAGAGTCCCTCTTTCCAGCTGCCGAGAAGGAAGCCCAGCGGTGAGCGGCACTTTCCGAGACAAACGTCCTTGAGCGGCGTCAGCTCGTAGGCGGCAGCAACGAGGAGCGTCGCGCCGGCGACCCCCCGCCCAGCACGATCCCACGCGAGCACGTCACCGAAGAGCTGTGCGCCGATTCGTCCGAGCGTGTACGCGACGAGCCCGACGGCACTCCACACGAGCAGGTAGCCGGCAGTGAAGAGAAGTGGGGCACCGAGCGCTCGCGTATGTCTCAACTTCGAGTAAAGGGCGACGGTCGGAGCGACGGACGGGAACATCATGGCGGCCATCATCACGACCCACACCCCGAGAAACCAGGCGGCCGTTCCGAGCTCGGTCCAAGGGCCGCCGTCCATGCCCTGCATCTCGCGTGCAGTCCACCACCACCCGACGGCGGCAAGTGAAAAGAGCAACGCGATGAGTCCGAGCCGCGTGCGCACAGCCGCGTAGGCGGGGCCGAGCCCGCCCCGATCGGGAGCTTGCTCGTGTGTCGCGACGGTCACGTCGGGCTAGGCGGCCCAGGAGAACGGGGAAGAGAGACCCGTTTTTCCTTCGTACTCGATCCCGAACGCGCTGATCCGCGATCGCTTGGCTTCCGCGGCGGTCAGCTCGGAGGCGACGGGATGGAATACGCCGGTGAGCCTCGCGGGCTCGCCGGTCTCCACGCCGAACGGGACGATGTCCTCGACCTCGAAGTCGATCGCATCGCCGATGCGGACGCTGTGGCTCAGTCCCTCTTCGACGACCTCGATCGTCGCCCGTTCGACGCCGAGCACCTCGCCGATGAGGGGTGCGAGGCCCGCCATGGGGCCACCCAACTCGCCGCCGAACACGCCGGTCAGCTTCGCCATCTGCTCGTCGGACGCGCCGTCGTCGACGAAGATCCCGACGCGCCAGTTCCCCTCGGTCATCACCTTCGGTGTATCTGCAATCAACGCGAGCGTGCGCCCGCTCACGTCTGCGCCCTCGATCTCGCCCTCGCGAATGTCGAAGACGAGCGTGACGCGGCAGTAGTCGTACGTCGCACCGTGATCGAACGAGAAGTTGCACGGGCACATGAGCTCGCAGGAACAGGTCTCGAAGTAGGTTCCCTCGATGCTCCAGGACATGCCATCCTCCATTTGCAAGTGGCGGGAAACCGATTCTTTGCCTGTCGAGGCAGCGTGTCAAGCGCTGTCAGGTCGTCTCGATCTTCGACAGAAAGAGCAGGAGGAGGTGCCAGAACTCACCGCGGCCTGAGGCGCCGATCACCTCGACGAGTTACACCATCTCCCGGGACTTGACCATCGCTTTGCCTCGAGTACCCGCACGGCTTGCGATAGCCGACCCCCCTTCGCATCCGACGACACTACAACGAGCCATGCGCGAGCGTGCAGGAATGTTCCCTGACACGCACACGCCATGCGCAGGCCCCTGCGCGTGGCGCACAGGGGCCGCGTTCGTGTTCTTCGCCGTCTATGCCTGCTGCAAGCTGTGGAGCTCGATGACCTCGTGCGTCACATTGCCGGGGAGGTTCGGCTTGACGTTGTTGTCGAACCACTCGGCGTGCTGCTCCCGGCTCTCCCAGATCTCAGCGACGGTGAACCCGCTGCCGGCAGCCTCGTAGGACACGTGGAGCACGAAGCCCGGCTGCGTCTTGAGCTTCTCGATCAGCGGAGGCGCAATCTCGTCGTAGAGCGCCGCGGTCATCCCCTCGACGCGGTTCCGAATCAGTACCGCCATGGTGCTCCTTCTGTTGGAGTGAAGACGACAATGGCAGACAACCGCGATCAGCTGCGCCGATGGCCCCTCGCGAGGCAGGCAACCCGCGCGACCAGGGCCATCACCGCCGGCTGCCCGAGCGTGCGGGAATGTTTCCTGTGACGCGCCAACACCCCCAGCGTCGGACAGAGGTCTGGCGCTACGCCAACGCGGGAGCCGATTGAGAATCAAAGGTCGTTCGCGGTGGATCGTGTCTGCAGAATCCTTCCTATGGACGAACGCGAGGAGCCGGCAGGACTCCCTCCGCCACCTCGCGGCCCGCAGGATTACCTCGATCTGGCGAAGTCGCCATCCGCCACGGAGGAGCAGCTGCGCTGGCTCGCCGGATCAACGTATTCGTTCGTCATCGAGGCCGTAGCTCGAAATCCCGCCACGCCCAGCGATGTCTTGGAACAACTCGTGCCCTCGAACGCGAAGTCCTGGAACGACCAGTCGCTTCTCCTCGCGCTGGCGGAGCACCCCGCTTCGAGCGGGCGTGTTCTGGCCTCTATCGCTCGACAGGTGCCCCGGCTCCTCCACGAGCGGGACGCCCAACCCGGCTTCGCCGCTGGCATAGCCCTCTTCCGCAGAACGGATACCTCGGACGCGCTGCTGCTGGAACTCCTCGAGGATCCCGACGCCACCACGGAGTTCCGCAAGGTCGCCGCACGGGAAACGGTGCATGATCGCATCCTGGATCAACTCCTGCAGGACCGCTCCGAGCGCGTCCGTTCCACCGCCGAACGCCGGCACGCTGCCCCATAGCCGAGCGACAACCGTCCCCCGTGCGCCAGCGTTCACGAATGTCCCCCGACCGAGCGGAAGACCGGCTGCCGCTGCGAGGAACCGCGCCTCACCCCCGAGCGGCGCGCGTCCGTCCCGCGCATGAGCTGAGTTGAATGTGTTCACGGTTTCCGCCCGCCCCTCACGCAAGCGCACGTGTTGCCGCACTGGCTGGTGTGTCACCTCAATCGCGGGTGCTGTCGACCAGGGCTCGAGCGACTCTGGTCTCGAGTTCGGCGGGGTACCGCTGCACACCGGTGGACAGGTCGCCCGTGCGCCCATGAAGGATTGCGTCGAGACCGAGCAGCATGATCGCCGCGAAGGGATCGAAGAGTTGCGGTGCTCCTGTGCCCAGACCGGCCGCCAAGTTCACGAGGCTGCCCCGGTTGAGCAGATGCACGCGTCGGCCGTTCACCTCATACCGTTCGAGATGTCGCCGCAGTTCGGTGTGGGGGTGCTGATTGAGCCAGTCGACGTCGATCTCACGATGGCTGTGGCCGACGTTCATGAGGATCGCGCCGTCGGGGAGGCGCTCGATCTGTGCCGCTCCGACTACGCCATCGAAACCGGTGGCGGTGACAATCACGCTGGCTCGACGAACGGCGTCGTCGAAGTCGGCCACGCGGCAGCCGTGATGCTGCGCCTGGACCAACCGAACCGGGTCGAGGTCGACCACCGTGACGTTGGCGCCCAGATCGCGGGCGCGCAGCGCAACGCCCTGACCGACAGGACCGAACCCGACCACCACGATCTCGCGGCCATACAGCGACAGACCAGTGATCGCCGTGAACGCCGGCCATGTCTCGGCGCCGACGTGATGACGATTGTGAATGAGATCCTTGAGCGCGATCCCGTTCCAGTCCAGGACCGGAAATGGGATGTCGAGGCCGGCCAGGCGGTGCAAGCCGGTGGTGGTGGCTTCGAGCGCACCGGCGGGCCGGTGGCCCGCTGCTGCGGTCGTCACGATCAGCTCACCGCCCATGTCGCACAGCGCGTCGGCTGGTTCACTCGCCAGCCACGCCAGTGCGTCGGCGAGCTCAACGGCGGACATGCCGGCGTGGCCACGGGTCTCCACGCCCATCGAGGCAAGATGCGTTGCGGTGCGGTTGTCGGTGCTGTCCGGGTTGCATGGCGCCATTCGGACTCGGGCCCCGGCCTGGAGGAGCGGGCCGACGATGCAGATGCAGTGGGGGGTGATGTGCTGGTGACACGCGACGGTGCGGCCCGACAGGTCTGAGGCCGCGACCTCGCGGCCGAATGCTGTGGTGATCGGGTTCGTCCACGCGATCCATTCAAGCTCTGCGGTGTCCACGGCTCCAGTACATCATGGGTTTCCAAAATCGCGTCCGCATGTTCGATTCCTTAGGTCGGCGATCCTCAGCCGGGCTCGGGTGTGTCGTGGGGCGTCCAAACCGATGCGGCCGCCCGCCTCCACACTCGCGTGCGCCAGCGTGCTGTTGCCCGAGCGTGACGCGGAGCAGACCGTTGCACGACTGCGCAGGTCTCCCCAAACGCCGGATCAAGCGGTACCTGCGTAGCTTCACCGCCAGCCGAGTGCGGGCGCGACGTGCTTCACGATGCTCTCGATGACGTGGGCGTTGTACTCGACGCCGAGCTGGCTCGGCACGGTGAGCAGAAGCGTGTCGGCGGCGGCGATCGCCTCGTCCTGCGCGAGCTGCTCGACGAGGGCGTCGGGCTCGGCCGCGTAGGTACGGCCGAAGATCGCGCGCGTGCTCTCGTCGATGTAGCCGACGTGATCGCCGTCCCCGCGGCCGCCGCCGAAGTAGTGGCGGTCGAGGTCACTCACGAGCGCGAAGATGCTGCGGCTGACGGAGACACGCGGCTCGCGCTCGTGCCCCGCCTCCTTCCACGCGTCGCGGAACGCCTCGATATGCCGCGCCTGGACGACGTGGAACGGATCGCCGCTAGCGTCGTCGAAGACGAGGGTGGAGCTCATCAGGTTCATGCCGAGCCCGGCGGCCCAGGACGCGGTCTCCGCCGAGGCGGCGCCCCACCAGATCCGGTCGCGGAGCCCCGGCGAGTGCGGCTCGAGCCGCAACAGCCCGGGTGGGTTGGGGAACATCGGCTGCGGATTCGGCTCGGCGAACCCCTCGCCGCGCAGCAGGTCGAGGAACACCTGCGTGTGACTGCGCGCCATGTCGGCGTCGGTCTGCCCCTCAGCCGGTTCGTAGCCGAAGTAGCGCCAGCCGTCGATCACCTGCTCGGGCGAGCCGCGGCTGATCCCGAGCTGCAGCCGGCCGCCTGCGAGCAGGTCGGCGGCGCCCGCGTCCTCGACCATGTACAGCGGGTTCTCGTAGCGCATGTCGATGACCGCGGTGCCGAGCTCGATCCGGGACGTCCGCGCGCCGGCCGCCGCGAGCAGGGGGAACGGCGAGCCCAGCTGCGCCGCGTAGTGGTGCACGCGGAAGTACGCGCCGTCGGCACCGACCTCCTCGGCCGCCACGGCGAGCTCGACCGACTGGAGCAGCGCGTCCGAGGCGGTGATCACCCGCGACGCCGGCGACGGTCCCCAGTGGCCGAACGAGAGAAAGCCGATCTTCTTCACCCGTCCATCCTCGCCGACGGCCCCCACCGGCTGCGGCACGACCCTGCGAGACGGGCGTCCGGAGGCCCGTGAGGCCGGCGGTACACTCGCCGTGTGACAGCTCGTGACGTCCCTCTCGTCGTCCCGTGCCATGGGGTGACGGACGAGGGGGTCCGCGTCGGCGAGACCGTCCGGGAGATGGAAGGCCGCGGCCTCGTCGAAGTGGTCGACGAGCTCGACGCGATCATGGCCGCCGCCCGCTCGGGCCGGGCGATCGTTGCGTTCGACGGATGCGCGGCCGGATGCCAGGCACGTTGGCTCGACGCGCAGGGCGTCCGGGCGACGAGCTCGCTGAAGCTGCCAGAGCCCGCGGGTGCCGGAGGGCCGGAGACAGCCGCGATGCCCCACAGGCGCGCGAGGCCGCTCCCGCCCGTCGCGGTGCCGGCCCATCCCAACCGGACGAACTCCCTCGACGACTACCTGCTCGCCGTCGACGCGCTGACAGCGCCGGTCGTCGAGTGCGGCGCGGTCGTGGACGCGCCGACCCTGGCTGCACACGTCGCGCAGATCCTCGGCGTCTCGCGTCCCGCCGCGGGTGAGATGATCGGACGCCTCGAGAAGGAGGGTCTCGTCTCTCGCGGGAAGCGCAAGGAGGTGCTGCTCACGCCGAGCGGTCGCACTGCCGCCGACGCCCTGCTCCGACGACAGCGCATTCTCGAGCGCTTCGTCGTCGAGACGCTCGGCTACGACGTGGCCGACTGCTACGAGGAGGCGCGCGGCCTCGCCCCGGGGTTCGACGAGGACGCTCTCGAGCGGCTCTGGCTGGCGCTCGGAAGGCCCGACCGTTGTCCCCATGGACGTCCGATCGACGCGGAGGAAGCGCGCAGGACAGCCCGCGAGCTGATCGCGCTCTCGGCCGCACAACCGGGTTCGACGGTGCACGTCGACCGGCTCGATGAGGGAAACCGGGAACGGCTTCGGGCGCTCGGCGACGCGGGCATCCGCCCCGGGTCCGTCCTCTCCGACGTCGAGGTCCACGACGCGGCCGACCTCGTGTCGTTCACCGGCGACGACGGACGCGAGGCGATCAGCGTCTCGCTCGCGGGCTCCGTGCTCGTGCGCTGATCAGCTGAAGCTGTAGAGCGGCGGAACGACCACGACGACCGCCGCGGCCCAGAGTGCGAACACCGGCAGGTAGGCGGTCTGCCAGCGCTCCAGCCGATGGAGCGTGCTGCGCCGTCGGAGGAACCGAGCCGACAGAAAGGCTGCTCCTGCGAGGTTCACCAGCAGGACGAGGTTGAGCCCGAGCGCCGCCGTCCTGTTCGGCGTGAAGCCGAGGTCGCCGATCCGGGCGATCATCGCCCCGAGCACGAGCGCGTCGAGCAAGAGCGCGAAGGCGACGGCAACCAGCTGGACGCCGTCCATCCAGCTCGGCGACGTCGAACTCTCGCGCGCGGAGAGCCCGTAGAGGACGAGCCCGAGGACGACGAGCAGCAAGGCGTCGAAGACGCTCACAAGCTCTCGATCGAACGCGTCACCGAGCCCGGTCACGGCGTAGACGACGGCGGCGCACGCCAGCATCACGGCGAACAGCGGCGTGAAGAGCATCGACAGCACGGGCGCCATGTTCTCGATCACCCGTTGCTTCGACTCGACGAGCCATGCGGCGACGACGACCGCCCCTGCCGCACCCGACGGCATCACCCACTGGGCTACTCGATCGACGTCGACTCCCGTCGGTTGGAGGATGCCCGCGGTCAGCGCCATGAGCACGCCGCCGCCGAGCGCGATCAGCACGTAGTAGATGAACCACTCGCCGGTGAAGCGGACGAAGTCCATCCGGCGTTCGTGCGACCGAAGCGTCCCGCCCATGTACGGGAAGGCGACCACGAACCACAGCACCACCGGCAGGTGGAGCGCCACGAGGATCTCGCTGTCCGAGTCCGTGTCGTAGGGGTAGAGGTTGACGACGACCGCCGCGACCGCGAACGGTGCCGCGGTCTCGAGCCAACCTCGAACGTCGAGTTGCCGTCGGCGAGCGAAGTACGCCGCGAGGACCGGCAGCACGAACAGGCCGAGGTTCCGCGCGAGCCAGGTCGGCTCGTCGTCCGGGAAGCCGGCCGCCAGTCGCGCGACCTGGATGACGACGGCCGCCGAGATCGCGAGGACGAGCGCGCCGAGCCAGCCCTCGCCGAGGAGCGCGGCCTCCTCCTCCGGCTCGAAGAGCTGCTTCCAGAGCCTCCCGCTGTGCTCGCGCGCGAACTCACGGGAGACGACGTCCAGCTCACCCATCCGCTTCACGGCGACGAGAAATGCCTCGTCGGACGCGAGCCCGGCTGCGCTCAGCTCGTCGATCTGGTTGCGAAGGTGGTCCTCGAGCTCGTCGACGTCGCGCCCGTTGACGGCCGGGGCCTTCGCGACGTGAGCGCGCCACTCGGCGATCTGCGTCTCGACACTCTCCATAGCTCAGGTCTCGCGGATCGCCGTGAGGAGCGGCCCGGCCCCCGGCCAGACGTCGTTGAGCGCGCGCGTCACGGTCTGCCACTGCCGCTGGTGATCCGCCAGCGCGGCCCGACCGTGGTCGGTGAGCACGTAGTACCTGCGACGGCGACCCTCGGGCGGCGTGCGCCACTCCGTCGTCACGTATCCAAGCCGGCCAAGTCGGTGGAGCAGGGGATAGAGCATCCCGTCGCTCCACTCGAGCTCGCCGCCCGAGAGCTCGCGGATGCGCTTGAGAATCGCATACCCGTAGCTCTCACCGTCCGCGAGGATCGCGAGCACGAGCGGCGTCGCCGAGGCCGCGACAAGGTCCTTGTCGATGTGTACGGTCATAGCTAGAAGTACAATACATAGAAGCACAAGGTATGAGTGGTCGCAAGACCTCGGCTCGAAGGTCAAGCGCCGGTGAGCCGCCGGAGGGCCGTGCGAACCGCGCCGGGAGCCTCGAACCAGATGAAATGCCCCGCGCCGTCGACCACCTCCACCCACGCGCCGGGAATGCGCTCGGCCGAGTCCGTCGAGGCGCCGACGGGCATCGGGCTACGTGAGCCGTGGACGAAGCCGACCGGGACCCGTATCCCGGACAGCCCGGCCTCGAGTGCCGGGAGCTCGGCCACGATCGACGGCACCATCTCGCCCCCTCGCTCGATCGCCATGCGCAGCTCGGGCATCGCCGGCGCCGTCTCGGGATCCGCGTAGTACGCCGGCCAGACGAGGCGCATCCCCTCGAGCGCCAGATCGGCGTCGGCCTTGCCGGCCATGCTGAGCTCGTCGATCTCCCGCGCGCGCTCGCGCGAATCCTCGGGTGTGCGCCTGAGCATCTCCTCGTCGAACTCCGCCCAGCGTCCGTCGCCGACGGCGCCGAGCGGATCGACGGAGAGCACACCGAGGAGCCTGTCCGGCATCGCCTCGGCGACGTGGAGCGCGAGGTGGCCGCCCCACGAGTGGCCGACGACATACGCCGACTGCCAGCCGAGCGCGTCGAGTACGCGGCCTGCATCGCCCACGTCCGTCGCCACCGAGTAGGGGCCTGCCGGAGCAGACGGCTCGAGCCCGCGCTGCTGGTACCACGCGACGTCGTTCTCCTGCGCGAGCTCGTCGGCCAGGTCGCGCAGGTAACCGAAGCCGAGGCCGGGCCCACCGTGCAGCAAGAGGACGGGCGGGCCGCTACCGGCGCGAAGCCCGCCGAGCAACGGCCTTCCGTCGTCCGTCGTGAACTCGGCCCAGACTGGCGTCAACGGAGCCTCGACCCGGCCGGCTTGCGCAGGATGCGCCCGAGGCCATGGCGTGAACGATCGACGTGCATACGTGCCCCTCTCCCTCGATCGTCCCCCCACGCAGTGGGGCTGTTCGCCTGCAGCGGCATTGTCGGGTATCGCGAGCGACCACGCAAAGGCGTGGCTAGGTTGCGTCGATGCGTGACTGGTGCCGGCCGGAGCAGGGAACGCGATGCTTCGACCAGCTGCCGTCCACGGTCGAGCGGCTGCTCACCGGCGCGAGCGACGGCCAGGCGCTCGAGGAGCCACTCCTCCGTGAGCGGTTCGAGCATGTCGTCTTCGTGTACTTCGACGCGTTCGGGTGGACGTTTCTCGAACGCCATGCCGGACACCCGCTCTTCGACCGGGCCAGGTCGGACGGCCTCCTCGTCCAGCTGACCGCGCAGTTCCCGTCGACGACGACGGCGCAGGTGACGACGATCCACAGCGGGCTCCCGGTCGCGGAGCACGGGCTCTACGAGTGGCACGTCTACGAGCCGACGCTCGACCGGCTGATCACACCGCTGCTCTTCTCGTTCGCGGGAGACGGGATTCGCGGGACCCTCCTCGGGCAGATCGAGCCCGACGCGTTGTTTCCTACCGACTCGATCTATGCGCAACTGGCGGACGCGGGCGTCCGCAGCACGGTCGTCCTCCCGACGTCGATCGCGCGCTCGGCGCCGAACGTCGGCCTGCTGCGGAAGGCAGACGTCGTCCCCTTCGAGACCGCGCCGAGCGCGCTCGCGGCGGCTGCGAGGGCGCTCGAGGAGGGCGCGGGGTACGCGCACGTCTACCTCGACGCGCTCGACTCGCTGATGCACGCCGTCGGAACCGACGATGACGCGGTGGGCTTCGTCACACGGAGCGTCCTCGACGATCTCCACCGGGCGACGTTCCCGGCCGGGACGCTGGTGCTCCTCACCGCCGACCACGGCATGTCGCCGGTCGACCCGGCGCGCACGGTCTACGTGAACGAGCTCTGGCCCGGGCTCGGCGAACGGTTGGAG
>DASTKF010000211.1:0-3232 GCA_035716065.1 Gaiella sp. | reverse complement strand
GCTCATCGGCGTGTTCGTCTTCACGACCGCGATCCAGGCCGTGCGCGTCCTCTCGATCTGGGCCGCGGGCAAGGCGGTCGGGATCGACCTCGGCCCGCGGATCTACTACGTGATGGGCCCGCTGTTCTTCCTCGTCCTGCTGGTCCCGTTCACGCTCAACGGGATCGCCGTGCGGGAGGCGTTCTTCGTGAGCTTCCTCGGCAGCGTCGGCGTCCCTGCCGACCAGGCGTTCGCGTCAGGCTTCCTCTTCTTCCTCGTCACCACCGCGCTGGCGGTGCCGGGGGCGGCGATCCTGCTCTGGGAGGGCTTCCGCGGCGGCTCGCGCCCGCGGCTGGAGCATGGCTGACGGCCGCTCGCGCGTCGCGTGCGTCGTCGTGACCTACGACGCGCGCCCCTGGATCGAGCGGTGCCTGGCGAGCGTCGCCGGCTCGCAGACGATCGTGGTCGACAACGGCTCGTCGGACGGGACGCCCGACGCCGTGCGCGAGCGGTTTCCGCGGGTCCGCGTCATCGAGGAGCGAAACCGCGGCCTCGCGGCCGGATGGAACCGCGGCATCGCCGAGACGGACGCCGAGCACGTGCTCGTCCTGAACGCGGACGCGTGGCTCGTCGAGGACGCGCTGGCGCGCCTCGTCGACGCGGCGGATCGGCACCCGCGCGCCGCGGCGGTCGGGCCGCGGCTCCTCAACCCGGACGGGTCTCTCCAGCGCTCCGTGCGCGGCTTCCCGACGACCTGGCGGCTGGCGACGGAGTACCTCTACCTCCGCAAGCTCGCGCCGGGCTCCCGTGCCCTGAACGCGTTCTACGGCGCGGGCTTCGACCACGAGAGCGAGCGGGAAGTCGAGTGGGTCATGGGTGCCTGCTTCCTCGTACGGCGCAGCGCCTTCGACGAGGTGGGGCCCTTCGACGAGCGCTACTTCCTCTTCAGCGAGGAGGTCGACTGGATGCGCCGCGCGACGGATGCGGGGTGGAACGTGCTGTTCACGCCCACGGCGCGCTGTGTTCACGTCGGCGGGGCGGCGCACGGCGGGCGCATGTTCCGCGAGAACGTCCGCGGCCACCTGCGCTACCTGTCGCTCCACGGACGGCCAGGAGAGGCGGAGAAGGCGCGGAAGCTCCTGCGCGCGTCGCTTCGCGCGCGCGGTCGGCTGTATCGCGGAGAACGCGGCCGCCTCTACCGCGAGGCTGCCTCCTGGCTCGGCTCGGCCGACGTCGACACGCTGCTCGCGGGATGAGGCCCGACATGCGGCGATGAGCGGCCTCCGGCTCTTGGTCCAGCTCGTTCGGGGACTGGCACCGGAGGTGCCTGTCCCCCGCGGCGCTCGGCGCTGGAGCGACCGGTGAGCGGCGTCTGGCTCTTGCTCCAGCTCGTCTTCGGTTTCGCGGTCGTGCTCGCGCCCGGCGCCCTGCTCGCCCGGACGCTCGGCGTTCGCGGCGTCTCGGCCACGCTTGCGTGGGCCCTGGCGCTCGTCTTCGCGTCACTCGCCCTGACGTTTGTCGTCCACGGGTCGCTCACGCTGACGCTCGTGCTCCTGCTGCTCGCGGGCGTGGGCGCGCTCGCGGCCGGCATCGTGGGCGGCCGCCGGACGGGCGTTGTGTCGGATCACCACAAGCTCCCCCACCGCTGGGTCGTGCTCGCCACGGGCGCGTTGCTCGGGCTCCTCCTCTGGCGCGTCGCGGGGCACGTCGGAGGCGACGGCTTCTTCCACCTCGCACGGATCCAGAAGCTGCTGGCGTTCGACGACCTTTCGCTCGGGAGCACGAACGAGTTCCCGGACGGCGGGCTGCATCCCGGCTACGCGTTCCCGCTCTGGCACGGACTCCTCGCGCTCGTCGCGAAGGTGTCGGGCGCCGATCCGGTCGACGTCGTGCTCCACGCCCCGACGGTGCTGGCCCCGCTCGCGGTCGTCGTCGCGTACGAGGCGGGCTGGGCCTTGTTCCGGCGAGTGGTACCGGCTGCGACGTCGGCCGCCGCCGGCGTCGCGATCGTCGCGATGGCGCCTGGGCACGCCGGCGCGCTCACGGCGCTCGCGCTGCCGGCGACCGTGTCACGTCAGCTCCTCGTCCCGGCGGCGCTCGCGCTCGCGCTCGAGGCGGTGCGCCGGCCGGCGCCCGCGCTCCTCGCAACGACCGCGGCGGCGTCGCTCGCGCTCGTCGCGGTGCACCCGACGTACGCGCTGTTTCTCTGCCTCCCGTTCGCGGGATTCGTCGCCGTCCGCTGGCTCTGGGAGCGCCGCGACGCCGCGTCCGGCGGGCTGGCTCTCGCCGCGCTCGTCGCTCCCGCCGCGGTCTTCGTCGCCTGGCTCCTCCCCGTCGTCGCCGACACGGCGTCGGTGAACCCGGACGCGAGCGAGCGGACACGCGCGTTCCATCAGTACGCGGGGCAGCTGCACGGCACGACCGACCGGTTCTTCGTCGTCCCCGAGCTCTTCGGCCGCACCGGCGGCATCGCGGTCGCGGCCCTGCTGCTGCTCCCGCTCGCGGGGCTCGCGTCCCGCCGCCGCTGGGCGGCGTACGTCGTCGGGGGCTCGCTCGCCGTGTTCGTCGTCTGTCTCGTCCCGTGGCTCTTCACGCCGTTCTCCGACGTCGTCTCGCTCTCGCAGTCGCGGCGGCTGGCAGGCTTCCTGCCGTTCGCGTTCGCGCTCGCGGGTGGGATCGGCGTCCTCGCGCGTCTGATCGGCGTGGCCGTTGCGCCACTCGCGCTCGCGGCCGGAATCGTCTTCCAGCTCGCGTACCCCGGGGACTTCGGCTACACGCTCGAGCACGGCGGACCGTCGTGGGCGACGTGGATCGCCGTCGCCGGGGCCGTCGTCGCCCTCGGGCTCGGGCTGCGGCACCGTCCGCCGCTCGAGCGCACGGCCGCGCTCGCCTCCGTCCTTCTCCTGATCCCGACGTACGCGCACGGGCTCACCCACTGGAGCCCTTCCGAGTCGCGTCGCCCGAGCCCGCTCTCGTCGGGTCTCGTGGCCGTCGTCCGGGACGACGTCCCGGTAGGGGCGATCGTGTACTCGTCTCCGGAGGCCAGCTACCGCCTCGGCGCCGTAGCGCCGATTCGGGTCTGTGTCGCCTCACCGGGGCACGTGGCCGACACGGTCGCGAACCGCCCGCGGGAGCGCGTGCGCGAGTTCCGACGCTTCGTGCGCACGGGCGACCTCGCAATCCCGCGCGCCTGCGGAGCGACCTGGCTTCTCGTCGACCGTGACCGCTTCCCGCAGCTCGCGCCGGACCTCCC
>DASTKF010000210.1:0-3828 GCA_035716065.1 Gaiella sp. | reverse complement strand
GATCGAGCGGGACGAGCTCCTGCGCCTCGCCGGCGCCGCCGAGGCCGCGAGCGAGCATCCGATCGCGCAGGCGATCGCGGTGTACGCGCGTGAGGCAGTCGGCGCGCTACCGGCGGTCGAGAGCTTCACGAATCGCGCGGGCCTCGGGGTTGAGGCACTCGTCGACGGGCGGGCGGTGGTCGTCGGCCGGCCGGCGATGCTCGCGGAGTGGGCGGTCGAGATCGACACACGGCTTGCCGAGCGATTCGCTGCGGAAGAGGGACGTGGCCGCACGGTGGTGGCGGCGGCCGTCGACGGGAAGGCCGCGGGCCTGTTCGTCGTCGCCGACCGGCTCAAGCCGACGTCGGCCACGGCGGTCGCCGAGCTCCGCTCGCTCGGGCTCGAGCCTGTCCTCCTGACCGGCGACAACGAGCGCACCGCGCGCACGGTCGCAGACGAGGTCGGGATCGAGCGCGTCCGGGCCGACGTCCTCCCGGCCGACAAGAGCGCCGAGGTGCAGGCGCTGCAGGCGGCGGGCGAGGTCGTCGCGATGGTCGGCGACGGCGTCAACGACGCGCCCGCGCTCGCACAGGCCGATCTCGGGCTCGCGATCGGCACGGGGACCGACGTCGCGATCGAGGCGAGCGACCTGACGCTCGTCTCCGGTGACCTGCGCGCCGCCGCCGACGCGATCCGCCTCTCGCGGCGGACGCTCGGGACGATCAAAGGGAACCTCTTCTGGGCGTTCGCCTACAACGTCGCCGCGATCCCGCTCGCGATGGCGGGTCTCCTGAGCCCAGTCGTGGCCGCCGCTGCGATGGCGTTCTCGAGCGTCTTCGTCGTCACGAACAGCTTGCGCCTGCGGCGCTTCCACTCGATCCGGGAGGTCAGCTGATGCACGGGTACGCCAAGGACAAGGAGGCGCTCACGAAGCGCCTGCACCGGATCGAGGGCCAGGTGCGCGGCGTCGAGAAGATGATCGAGGATGACCGCTACTGCATCGACGTGCTCACGCAGATCGCCGCGGTCAAGACGGCGCTCGAGGGGGTCGCAGCGAAGGTGCTCGAGGACCACGTCACGCACTGCGTGGCCCAGGCGCTCGCATCCGGGGACGCCGCGGTCGCGGGAGAGAAGAGCGAGGAGCTGCTCGCCGCGGTGCAGCGCTTCTCGCGCACGCGCTAGAGGGTACTGGCACGCGGAGCGTGCCTGTCCCCGGCGGAGGTTGGCGGTGACGGAGCGGTCGAGAAGCGGCGGAGCCTCGCTGGGATCCGTCACCTACGGTGCCAGACCCCTCAGGTCGCGAGCGCCAGCGCGACGAGGGTCGGGAGGACGATCCAGACGCCGGCCATGAGCACGATCGCGACGATCGCGAACGTGCGGCACCCGTCCTTCGGCGGCTTTCCGCAGTGGCCGATGTCCTGCCACACGGCGCGCAGCGGCTCGCGTATCGAGAGATGGATTCGGCTGCTCGCGAGCGCCGTGCCGCGAAGAATGATCCACGAGAGGCCGACGCCGATCGCCACTCCGGCGAGCCCGACGAGTAGCGCGATCCACCAGTTGGCGAAGGTGAAGCCGCTCATCAGGCGCCACAGCGTCGCGGTGACCGGGATCAGGATGCCCGCGAGGATGAACGAGGGCACGCCGATCTCGCGCGATTTCATGATCTCGACGAGCGATTGCGCATCGAAGCGCGCGGGTCGGAGCAGCTTCAGCTCGGCCGAGTTGGACGCGGCCTCCATCTCGCGCGTCCAGTAGAGGTTCCGCATCTGCGTGACGACGTTCTTCACGTGCGAGACGACGAGGTAACGGGCGACGAGCCCGACGAGCCAGCGGACGACGTACCGAAACGGCCCAAGCGAGGCGCCTGCCTGCGAGCCGTGGAAGCCGTGCCTGCGGAGGCTCTCGAGCGCCTCGATCAACCGGCGGTGATCCGCGTCGAAGCGGTCGGGACGCGCGAGGGGTGTCCGTCGCGCGAGCTCCGAGAGCATCTCGCGCTCGCGCGGCGAGGAGACATCGAGCTCGTCGAGGAACGACGCGATCGCGTCGTCGTCGCCGGACAGGAGCCGGAGCCGCTCGAGCGGGTTGTCGATCTCCTCCTGCGTGATCCCGGTCACGTGGTGCCGATCGTACGCCGCGGGTACGATTCACGCACATGAGCGGCTGGGGTCTCTACTTCGCGTTCCTCATCCCGCCGATGATCATCGGCTTCTTCGTTCAGCACTGGCTGAAGAAGACGGTCGCGGCGCAGATGCAGGTCGGGATCGGCAACGGCCTCACTGGCGCCGAGGTGGCGCGGCAGATCCTCGACCGGAACGGCCTCCAGGGCGTCCCCGTCGAACCGGCGCCGGGCGGCCCGCTCTCCGACCATTACGACCCGCGCAAGAAGTCGGTGCACCTCTCGGAGCCCGTGTACTCGGGGCGTTCCGTCGCCTCGACGGCGATCGCCGCGCACGAGGTGGGCCACGCGATCCAGCACGAAAAGGCCTACGCCCCGTTCCGGCTGCGCTCCGCGATGTGGCCGGCGGTCGCCTTCGCCTCCCAGGCCTGGCTCTTCATCCTGATGATCGGGCTCTTCGCCCAGATCGCCGGGATGATGACGTTCGCGATCATCCTCTTCGCCGTCGTCGTCCTCTTCCAGCTCGTCACGCTGCCGGTCGAGTTCGACGCGTCGCGTCGCGCGATGGCGCAGGTCTCGGACCTCGGGCTCGTCTCGAGCGGTGAGTCCCAGGGCGCGCGCAAGGTGCTCACCGCCGCCGCTATGACGTACGTCGCCGCCGCGCTGGCCGCGCTCTCGCAGCTCGCGTACTGGCTGCTCGTCCTGCGCAGGTAGCTCCCTCTCGTGCGGGTGATCGCGCTGATCGTGCGTGCGGGCGCCGTCGTCGTCGCGTGCGCGTTCGTGTTCTCCCAGCTCGTCGACGGCGGCCCGAAGCCTGCGACGGCCGCGCGACCGGATGTGTCCGCCGTCGAGACGCCTGCGGCGAAGCCGAAGCCGGCGGCGGTGAAGAAGCCGACAGGCCCGAAGATCCCCGAGGGCGTCGTCGCGATCGTCGCGACGGGAGACATCGTGATGGGCTCGACGCCGAACCTGCCGTCGGACGGCGGACGCTCGTTCTTCTCCGACGTCGAGACCGACCTCGCCGGCGACGTCGTCCTCGGAAACCTCGAGGGCACGCTGTCGACCGGAGGCGGATCGAAGTGCGGCAAGGGCTCGACGAACTGCTTTGCCTTCCAGACGCCGCCCTCGTACGCACGCTGGCTCCAGCAGGCCGGCTTCACCGTGATGAACCTCGCGAACAACCACGCCTACGACTTCGGCGCCGGTGGCCTGCGGCAGACGACGGACGCGCTGGCGGGAGTCGGCCTCGAGTGGACCGGCCGTCCCGGGCAGATCACCGTGCAGAAGGTCGGCGGCATCCGCATCGCCCTTGTCGGCTTCGCGCCGTACCCCTGGGCGCAGTCGCTGACCGACATCGCCGCGGCGAAGAGGCTCGTACGCAAGGCCGCGCGGTCGGCGGACGTCGTCGTCGTCACGATGCACGCCGGCGCCGAGGGCAGCGATCGGCAGCACGTCAAGCGTGGGACCGAGCGGTTCCTCGGGGAGAACCGCGGCGACTCGATGCGGTTCGCCCACGCGGTCGTCGACGCCGGGGCGGATCTCGTCGTCGGCTCGGGGCCCCACGTCCTGCGCGGGATGGAGTGGTACAAGAGCCGGCTGATCGCCTACTCGCTCGGCAACTTCGCCGGCTACAAGGTCTTCTCGCTCGGCGGTCCGCTCTCGACGAGCGGCATCCTCCGCGTCACGCTGCGCGGCGACGGGAAGTTCGAGACCGGCCGGCTCGTGCCGACGCA
>DASTKF010000209.1:0-3054 GCA_035716065.1 Gaiella sp. | reverse complement strand
CAGCGCGACGGCGGAGAGCGCCGCCTCGGGATCGTCGGCATTGACGTGGACGATCGGGATGTCGAAGCCCTTGGCGAGGTCGCTCGAGTACCGCGTCGAGCGACTCTCGGTCGGGTCGGTCGTGAAGCCGACCTGGTTGTTCGTGATCAGGTGCAGCGTGCCGCCGGTCGAGTAGCCCTCGAGGCTCTGGAGGTTCAGCGTCTCCGCCACGATCCCCTGCCCCGCGAACGCCGCATCGCCGTGGATGAGGACGGGCAGCGCGACAGCCGGGTCGTGGAGGCCAGACCCCTGGGAGCGGTCCGTCTGCTCGGCGCGGGTCCAGCCCTCGACGACGGGGTCGACGGCCTCGAGATGGCTCGGGTTCGGCGCGATCGTCACCTCGATCTCCCCCGAGGCGGTGACCCGCGTCCCGGACGCCGGCAGGTGGTACTTGACGTCGCCGCTCCCGCCCTCCGGGTCGACGACGAGCGCGTCGTACGAGCGCTCGCCCTCGAACTCGCGGAGGATGGACTCGTACGAGCGCCCGACGGTGTGCACGAGAGCATTGAGACGACCGCGATGGGCCATCCCGACGACGACCTGGTGCGCGCCGGCCTCGGCGCCGAGCTCGATCGCCTCGTCGAGCATCGGGATGAGCACGTCGAGCCCTTCGAGCGAGAACTGCTTCTGGCCGAGGAACGACCGGCGCAGGTACCGCTCGAAGCCCTCGACCTGGGCCAGGCGCCGCAGCAAGCGCACCCGCCGCTCGGGCTCGAGCGGGACGTGGAAGCGACCGGACTCGATCGCCTTGCGCAGCCAGACGCGCTCGGCGTGGTCCGAGATGTGCTCGATCTCATAGGCACTCGATCCCATGTACACCTGGCGCAGCTGCGGAAGCGCTTCGAGCAGCGTGGCGCCGGGAACGTAGAGGCGCAGCAGGCCGGCGGGGATCCGCGCCTGGAGCTCGGGCGTCAGCGGAGGGACGAGCCGGGTCTCGTCGAGCGCCGGGTCACCCATCGGCTCCGAGCCGAGCGGATCGAGGCGCGCGGCGAGGTGGCCGTGCATGCGGTACGCCTTGACGAGCGCCATCGCCGCGGCGACGGCGCCGAGGAGGCCCGGGTCGGCCCGAGCCGCAGCGGGCGGGCTGACCGTGACCGGGGCGGCGGCGGCCGGCGGCGCGCCGTTTCCGGTTGCCCCCGCGCCGTCGGTTGCCCCTGACGGCTCGCGATCGGACTCCTCGAAGATCCGGCGCCACTCGGCGGGGACGCTCGCGGGGGCATCGTGGTAGTCCTCGAGGAGCTGCGCCACGTACGCAGCGTTCGGGCCCGTCACGTCCGTCGATGCCATCTCTCGCTGTGTTGTAGCAGCGGCGCCGGAGGCGGCCGGCCCGGCGGCGCGGCGCCTAGAAGAGCGGGCCGTCGGTGACGATCACGACCACCATGCCGACGACCCACGCGAGGGCGCCGAAGAGCGCCGCCTTGAGGGCGAGCGACTGGTAGCGGGCACTCATCCGCGCGGCGACGAGCGCCACGATGATCGCCACCGGAGCGATGCGAGCGGGATGGGCGTCCAGCTGCAGCAGGAGACCGAAGCCCATCGCGATCGCCGAGAGGACGATCGACCCGACGGCGAGCAGCCCGGCGATCGTGTCGGCTGCGGTCGTCCGGTCGCCGTGTGCCTCGTCGACCGAGCTCACGAGCGCACCTCGGCGCGCGTGGCATGCGGACGCGACGGCGCCCGATGCGGCGCGCGGGCGCCACGGCGGCGAGCGTCCGGCCGGCAGCCGCGGGGCGGCGTCTGCCGGCGATGCACCGGAGCGTCTCCGTCAGGGGTGTCGGTCACACGCACAGGCGCCGTCGGCTGCTCGTCGTGAGGCTCGGCGCGGATCGCCCACCAGACCACCATGCACAGGTACACGAGGGGGATCTTCAGCAGCACGAGCATGAAGACGATCTCCCAGACCATGCGCCGAGTCTACGCGATCGGTGGGAGCACTCGCCTGCGCGCGCTTGCAGGCAGTCGCGGGAAGGGCGCGAATCAGAGCGAGAACCGCCTTACAACGCCATAACGCGGTCGGGCTACCGTGCCCCCGTCCCGAACCCGCCCAAGGAGGCCCACGTGCGTTTCATCGTCCGCCTGCTCGTCCTCGCGTGTCTCGCAGCCACTGTCCTCGTCCCTGCAGCAGCGGGGGCCGACCGCATGTGGGTCGGCTTCCACGACGACCCGATGTTTCGCTGGGACGGCACGCGCCTGGACGCTCTCGACCGGGCGCGCGCGAACAACGCGACGATCCTGCGGACGATCGTCGACTGGACGAAGGTGGCGCCGACGCGTCCCACCCAGGCGACCGACCCCTTCGACCCGGCGTACCAGTTCGGGGACGTCGACGAGTTCGTCCGGAACGCTCAGCAGCGCGGCACGGAGGTGCTCATCACCCTGTGGGGCACGCCGTCGTGGGCGAA
The DNA here is from genome assembly GCA_035716065.1 of Gaiella sp. Lineage (GTDB taxonomy): Bacteria > Actinomycetota > Thermoleophilia > Gaiellales > Gaiellaceae > Gaiella. The sequence continues at coordinate 613 of DASTKF010000209.1, read as the reverse complement.
CGGCGGCCAGAAGCCGCAGGCGATGCCGAAGAACCTCGCCGACTTCCAGGACTTCGCCCGCGCGGTCGCGTCCCGCTACTCCGGCCGCTACGCCGGCTATCCGTACGTCCGCTTCTTCACGATCTGGAACGAGTCGAACCTCGCGACGTTCCTCGTGCCGCAGTTCAACTCGAAGGGCAAGATCGTCAGCCCGGCGAACTACGCCAAGCTCGCGAAGGCGGGGATCACGGGCATCAAGGCCGGGAATCGAAGCGCCCAGATCGGGATCGGGGAGACCTCGTCCAACGGGCGTGACAAGCCCCGCGCCGGCACCGACACCGTCGCCCCGGCGACATTCATGAAGGGTGTCGCGGCCAACATGAAGGGCGTCAAGTTCGACGCCTGGGCCCAGCACCCGTACCCGTTCCCCGTCAACCAGAAGCCGACGCAGCTCGTCCGCTACCCGAACGTGACGCTCAAGAGCTTCCCGCGCTTCGAGAAGGACCTCGACGCCGCGTTCAAGCGCAAGAACGTCCCGATCTGGATCACGGAGTACGGCAACGAGACCAAGCCGGGCGAGCCGAAGGGCGTCACCGAGGCGCAGCAGGCCGCCTACATCCCGCAGGCCATCGGG
>DASTKF010000208.1:0-6864 GCA_035716065.1 Gaiella sp. | reverse complement strand
CGCGCGAGCGGCGCTTCTGCGGCGCGAAGCCTCGCCTCGGCGACGCGGAGCTCGCGGCGCTGTCCCGCGTGGATGCCGAGCATCTCGTGCTCGTCGCGTACGTCGAGCGAGACCCGCGGCCCGCCGGGATCGCGCGGCTCGTGCGTGGCGGCGCGCCGGCGGGCAGGTCGGCGGAGATCGCCTTCGAGGTCGCCGACGAGCATCAGGGCCGCGGGATCGGCTCGGTGCTCGCCCGCGAGCTCGCCGCCGACGCGCGCGCCGCGGGGATCACGGAGCTCGTCGCCACCGTCTGCGGCGACAACATTGCGATCGTCTCGCTCCTGCGCCGCGTCGCGAGCTCGCTCCGCGTGACGTGGCGGGGCGGCGAGCGCGAGTTCGTGCTCGGCCTCGAACGCTAGGAGCTCGCCAGCTTCTCGAGCGCGGCCGCGGCGTCGGCGACGCCTTGCCCGGCGGCGTCCGCGTCGGCTCGTAGACGACTGGCCTCACGCTCGGCCGCGTCGGCCGCTCGTGCGAGCCTGCGCGCCTCGTCTCGGGCCTCGGCGAGCGCCTTGCGCGCCGCCTGGACGCGGGCGCGATCCGGCTGCGGCTTCTTCTTCTTCTTCGGCTGACGACCCGCCGCGGGAGACGACGGTCGCCGGGGCGCCGCGCCGGCCATTGCCTCGAAGCCCGTCGCCTCGACCGGCTCGGTCAGTCGACCGCGGAGCAGGACGTCCGGCTCGGCCGCCGCCGCAGCGCGGAGCGTGGTGGCGACGTCGCGGAGCACGGCGTCGGAGGGACGGCGATCAGCCGCCGCGAGCAGCTCCCGCGCCGCGCGGGCGAGGCCGTCCGCGATGGTCCGGAACCGCTCGCCCGCGTCGGGCTTGCCGGCGCGGATCGCGGCCGCCGCCTCGACGAGCGACTCGACGTCGGTGCGGCACGCGCGGGCAAGCCGATTGACCACCCAGGCGGCGAGCACGGGCTTTCGAAGGCCTGCGATGGCGGTCGCCTCGTCGCGCTTGCCGTCGGCACGGAGCCGGCGAGCGAGTGCGTCACGCTCCTTCGTGAACTCCGCAAGCGGCAGCCCGTAGAGCCGGTCGATCTCGGCGTCGAGCGGCGACTCGCCCACCAGAGGGACGATAGAGGTCGCCGAGGCGGAACGACGGAAAAGCCGCAGAGACGATCCGCGAGCCTCCGGATGAGGCAGGGACTCGTCCCTGGGACGCTCGGAGCGATGGCGGACGAACCCGGATTCGCCACTTCATCGCTCGACGCCCTGCCGCCGGCGGAGGTCGCGCGGAAGGCCGAGAGCGTGGGCGTCGCCAAGGCGATCGCGCCCGCAGTCGACCTGTTCGTCCTCGCCGTCCTCGCCGGAGCCTTCATCGCGCTCGGCGCTGCGTTCGCGACCACGGTCGCGAGCGGCAGCGACCTGCCGTACGGCGTCACGCGGCTGCTTGCGGGCCTCGCCTTCTCGCTCGGCCTGATCCTCGTAGTCGTCGCCGGAGCCGAGCTGTTCACCGGGAACAACCTGATCGTGATGGCGCGGGCGAGTGGACGGATCGGGACGTGGGCGCTGCTGCGCAACTGGGCGATCGTCTACGCGGGCAACTTCGTCGGCGCGTTCGGCACGGCTGTGCTCGTCTGGCTCGGCAAGCAGTACACGTTCGGCGGCGGCGTCGTAGGGACGACGGCGCTCACGACCGCTGTGAACAAGGTCGGTCTCGGCTTCGGGCAGGCGATCGCCCTCGGCGTGCTCTGCAACGCGCTCGTCTGCCTCGCGGTATGGCTGGCGTACGGCGCGCACACGACCGCCGACAAGGTGCTCGCGATCGTGCCGCCGATCGCTGCGTTCGTCGCGACCGGCTTCGAGCACTCGGTCGCAAACATGTACTTCGTCCCCGTCGCGCTCCTGATCGAGCGCGATCACGCCTGGATGGCCTCGACGAGCGGCGTGCCAGACACGAGCGCGCTCAGCTGGGGGAGCTTCCTCACAGACAATCTCGTGCCCGTCACGATCGGGAACGTGATCGGCGGCGGCCTTCTCGTCGGCGCGGTCTACTGGTTCGTCTATCTCCGGCGCCGAACCGCCGACGGGCCGCGGGGAACTACGGAGCGGAAACCGCAGCCGCGCTGATGCGCCCCGGTGGGCGGCGATCGACGATGTCGGCATGTTCGAGGTTCGCATCCACGGACGCGGTGGGCAGGGAGTCGTCACGGCCGCCGAGCTCCTCTCGGTGGCGGCGTTCGCAGAGGGCAAGGACGCGCTCGCGTTTCCGACGTTCGGGTCCGAGCGAACCGGTGCGCCGGTGACCGCCTTTTGCCGGATCGCGGACAAGACGATCCGCTCCCGCGAGCCGATCGTCGAGCCGGATGCGCTGATCGTGCAGGACACGACGCTGCTCCACCAGGTCGACCTCTTCGGCGGGGTTGGGCCCGAGGCGTACGTCCTGATCAACACCGGTCGCGACCTCGACGAGCTCGGGCTCGGAGACTTCGCGGAGACCCGCCTCCATCCCGAGCGCGTCGTGACGGTCGCCGCGACCGAGCTGGCACGCGAGCACCTCGGCAGGCCGCTGCCGAACGCGGCGCTGCTCGGCGGGTTCGCGGCGCTGACCGGCGTGGTCTCCGTGGAGTCCGTGGCCGATGCGATCCGCGGGCGCTTCCCGGCCAAGATCGCCGAGGGGAACGTCGCCGCCGCGATCGCTGCCGCCGAGGCCGTCCGCGAAAGGAGGACCGTCCGTGCGTGACCAGCTCGAAGGGTCGCAGGCCGTCGCCCGGGCCGTCGCACGCTGCCGGCCGGAGGTCGTCAGCGCCTACCCGATCTCGCCGCAGACGCACATCGTCGAGGCGCTCTCCGACATGGTGCGAACGGGCGAGCTCGCGCCGTGCGAGTACCTCCTCGTCGAGTCGGAGTTCGCCGCCATGTCCGCGGCGATCGGCGCCTCCGCCGCGGGCGCGCGGGCGTACACGGCGACCGCCAGCCAGGGGCTTCTCTACATGGCCGAAGCGCTCTACAACGCGTCCGGGCTCGGGCTGCCGATCGTGATGACGCTCGCCAACCGGGCGATCGGCGCGCCGATCAACATCTGGAACGACCACTCCGACGCGATGTCGCAGCGCGACTCGGGGTGGATCCAGCTCTACGCGGAGTCGAACCAGGCCGCGGTCGACCTCCACATCCAGGCGTTCAAGCTCGCGGAGGAGCTCTCGCTCCCCGTGATGGTCTGCATGGACGGGTTCGTGCTGACCCACGCGGTCGAGCCGCTCGAGATCCCCTCGCAGGAGCAGATCGACGCCTTCCTGCCGGCCTACGAGCCGCGCCAGGTGCTCGACCCGGACTATCCGGTGACCATCGGAGCGATGGTCGGGCCGGAGGCCTTCACGGAGGTGCGCTACCTCGCGCACGCGAAACAGATGCAAGCCCTCGATCTCGCGCCGGAGCTGGCGGCCGAGTTCGCGACGTCGTTCGGCCGCCCCTCGGGGGGCCTCCTGCGCCGCTACCGCACCGAAGGAGCCAAGACGATCCTCGTCGCGCTCGGGTCCGTGCTCGGCACGATCGAGGACGTCGTCGACGAGCTGCGCGACGAGGGCGAGCGCATCGGCGCGCTCGGCATCACGTGCTTCCGCCCCTTCCCGATCGACGAGGTCCGAGAGGCCCTCGCGGGCGCCGACCGTGTCGTCGTCGTCGAGCGAGCATTCGCCGTGGGAATCGGCGGGATCGTCGGGCAGAACGTCCGGCTCGCGCTCGGAGGGGTGCCGCCGGTCGTGTACGACGTCGTCGCCGGGCTCGGAGGCCGCGCCATCACGCGCGGGTCGCTGCGCAAGCTGGTCGAGGACGTGCGCGAGGGGTCGATCGAGCCGAACCGCCTCCACTTCCTCGACATGGACTGGAAGCTAGTCGAGCGCGAGCTACAGCGACTCTCGGAGACGCGCCGCTCCGGGCCGCACGCGGAGAACATTCTCCGCGACGTCGGCGTCGTCGCGGGGAGGTCGCACTGATGGCCCACCGCCCCGTCAAGTTCTTCCAGGTCGGCAGCTTCGCGGTGGGCAACCGGCTCCTCGCGGAGGACGAGCGGTCGGTGCAGGCCGGCGTCGAGCGGACGAACGCGCTGACGAAGGGACACCGTGCCTGCCAGGGTTGCGGTGAGGCGCTCGGCGCGCGGTACGTCCTCGACGCGGCGATGCGGGCGACCGAGGGCCGCCTGATCGCCGCGAACGCGACCGGTTGCCTCGAGGTCTTCTCCACGCCGTACCCCGAGAGCTCCTGGCAGGTCGCGTGGCTCCACTCGCTGTTCGGGAACGCGCCGGCCGTCGCATCGGGCATCGCGGCGGCGCTCAAGGCGAAGGGCCGCACCGACGTTCGCGTGATCGGCCAGGGCGGCGACGGCGGCACGCTCGACATCGGCTTCGCCTGCCTGTCGGGGATGTTCGAGCGCGGCGACGACGTGCTCTATGTCTGTTACGACAACGAGGCGTACATGAACACCGGCGTGCAGCGCTCGGGGGCGACACCGCCCGCCGCGCGCACCGCGACGACGAAGCCGGTCGGCGCCGAGCCCGGGAACGCCTTCGGCCAGGGCAAGAACGCGCCGCTGATCGCGATGGCCCACGAGATTCCCTACGTCGCGACGGCGACGGTGGCCGAGCTCCACGACCTCGAGGCGAAGGTCGAGCGGGCCATGGAGTTCCACGGCGCCCGCTACCTCCACGTCTTCGTCCCCTGCCCCCTCGGCTGGGGCGCCGAGTCGAAGGACACGATCCGCGTCGCGCGCCTCGCGAAGGAGACCGGCCTCTTCCCCGTCTTCGAGGCTGAGCACGGCGAGGTCGTCTCGGTCTCGAAGATCCGGCGCCAGGCGCCCGTCGAGGAGTACCTGCGCCTCCAGCGTCGCTTCGCGCACCTCTTCGGCGACCCACCCAGGACCGACGTGATCGAGCGGCTCCAGGCGATCGCCGACCGGAACATCCGCCGCTTCGGGCTGCTCGACGAGGAGACGGCCGCATGAACAAGCCCTTTGCGATCACCCTGGACGTGGGCTCGAGCCTCGCCAACAAGACCGGCAGCTGGCGCACCGAGCGACCCGTCTACCGCGACCTCCTGCCGCCGTGCAACCACGCCTGCCCGGCCGGCGAGAACATCCAGGCCTGGCTCTACGAGGCCGAGGCGGGCGGCGAGGGCTACGAGCGCGCTTGGCGGAAGCTGATGGAGGACAACCCGTTCCCCGCGGTCATGGGGCGGATCTGCTACCACCCCTGCGAGACCGCCTGCAACCGCGCGGAGCTCGACACGGCGGTGGGGATCAACTCCGTCGAGCGGTTCCTCGGCGACGAGGCGATCGCGCAGGACTGGGCGGTGACCGCCGACGCGGCCGCGTCCGGAAAGCGGGTGCTCGTCGTCGGCGCCGGGCCCTCCGGACTCTCGGCCGCCTACCACCTCGCCCGGCTCGGCCACGACGTCACCGTGCGGGACGCCGAGGACCAGGCCGGCGGGATGATGCGCTACGGGATTCCCCGCTACCGCCTGCCGCGCGAGATCCTCGATGCGGAAGTCTCCCGGATCCTGTCGCTCGGGGTCACTCTCGAGCTCGGCGTCAAGGTCGACGACGTCCTCGGCGCGATGCACGGCGAAGGGTTCGATGCCGTCTTCCTCGCGGTCGGCGCGCACATCGGAAAGCGCGCGTACGTCCCGGCGGGGGAGGCGGCGCGGATCCTCGACGCCGTCACGGTGCTCCACTCGATGGAGGGCGAGGAGCAACCGCTCCTCGGCCGACGCGTCGCGGTCTACGGCGGCGGCAACACCGCGATGGACGTCGCCCGCACCGCCCGGCGCCTCGGCGCGACCGACGCGGTCGTCGTCTACCGCCGCACGCGCGACCGGATGCCCGCCCACGACTTCGAGGTCGAGGAGGCCGAGGAGGAGGGCGTCCGCATGAAATGGCTCTCGACGGTCAAGCGGGCCGAGCCAGGCATCCTCACGATCGAGCGGATGGAGCTCGACGAGACCGGCTTCCCCCAGCCGACGGGCGAGCTCGAGGAGCTCGAGGCCGACGCGCTCGTGCTCGCGCTCGGCCAGGAGTCCGACCTCGCGCTGCTCGGCGGCATTCCCGGGATCGAGGTCTCCGACGGCGTCGTCCAGGTCGGGCCGAACCTCATGACGGGCCACCCGGGGATCTTCGCCGGGGGCGACATGGTGCCCGCCGAGCGGACGGTGACCGTGGCCGTCGGGCACGGGAAGAAGGCCGCCCGCCACATCGACGCGTGGCTCCGCGCGGGCGTCTACGAGCCACCACCCAAGCACGGGCTCGCCGAGCTCGAGGGGCTCAACACGTGGTACTACACGGACGCGCCGCGTTCGTTGCAGCCGACGCTCGAGCTGGCGCGCCGGAGCTCGACGTTCGAGGAGGTCGTCGGCGGCCTCGACGAGACGACCGCCCTCTTCGAGGCGCGCCGCTGCCTCTCGTGCGGCAACTGCTTCGACTGCGACAACTGCTTCGGCGTCTGTCCCGACAATTCGGTGATCAAGCTCGAGGGGCGTGACCGCGAGGCCGCCGGGCGGGGATACGCGTTCGACTACGACTTCTGCAAGGGCTGCGGCATCTGCGCCGCCGAGTGCCCGTGCGGCGCGATCGAGATGGTGCCCGAGACGGTCTGAGCCCGCGGCGGACGTTTGGTGTCCGACTTGAAGTCGGACCCTCCTTCCTCAGGCCGGCCCCCGGGTCTCGTGAGAGACCTCGCGACAGGCGTCTGCGGTAGAACAGGCCGGTGTCGGATGCGCATGCCGTCGAGGTCGACCGGCTCCACGTCGTCCGCGGCGGGCGCGACGCGCTCGACGGGATCACGCTCGACGTCGCGCGCGGCACGGTCACGGGGCTGCTCGGCCCGAGCGGTAGC
>DASTKF010000207.1:0-4027 GCA_035716065.1 Gaiella sp. | reverse complement strand
GGCGCTCGGGACCGGCGTCGGCGGGGGCGTGATCGCCGACGGACGGCTCTACCGCGGCTGGGCCGAGCTCGGCCACGTCGTCGTCACGGCCGACGGGCCGCCGTGCCAGGGGAGCTGCCACGGTCACGGGCATCTCGAGGCCGTCGCGTCCGGCGAGGCAGCAGAGCGCGCGGCGGTCGAGCTGTGGGGCGAGGCCGCCGACGCCCACCGGCTCGTGCGCGAAGCGCAGGACGGCCACGAGGCCGCCCGTTCGGCGCTCTCGCAGATCGGGCACTACCTCGGCGTCGCGATCGGCTCCTTCGCGAACATCTTCGCCCCGGACGTCGTGGTCGTGGGAGGGGGGTTCGGGACGGCGGCGTGGGACTTCCTCGCCGACCCCGCCGAGGAGGCCGCCCGCCGCGAGGCGCTGCACCCGGCCGACTGGGAGCTGCGGATCGTCCAGGCGGCCCTCGGTGACGACGCGGGGCTCGTGGGCGCCGGGCTCGTGGGCTTCGAGGCGCTCGACGGGCTGCGCTAGAACATGCCTCTTCTGGTCTGCGCGACGCCGATCGGGAACCTTGCAGACGTGACGCACCGCGTGCTGGACGCCCTCCGCGACGCCGACCTCGTGCTCTGCGAGGACACGCGTCGTACGCAGGTGCTCCTCGACCGCTACGGGATCCGTGCGCGCGGACTCGTCAGCGTCCACCGCCACAACGAGGTGCGCCAGGCGCGCGAGCTGCTGCCGCGGCTGCAGTCGGGTGAGACGCTCGCCCTCGTCTCCGACGCAGGGTTGCCGGGCGTCAACGACCCGGGCGCCCGCCTCATCGAGGCGGCACTCGCGGCGGAGGTCGACGTGACGGTGCTTCCCGGGCCGAGCGCGGTCGAGACGGCGCTCGTCGCGAGCGGCCTCGGGGTCGGGCAGTACCGGTTCCTCGGCTACCTCCCGCGGAAGGTGGCCGAGCTCGAGGCGCTCTGGACGGACTCGCGTCGGTGGCCGTACGCGGCCGTCGCGTTCGAGTCGCCCAAGCGCCTCGCCGCGTCGCTCGCGGCCCTCGCCCGCATCGACCCGGCCCGTCCCGTGGCCGTGTGCCGGGAGCTGACGAAGCGCTTCGAGGAGATCGTCCGCGGCAGCGCGGCCGAACTGACAGAGCGGTTCGACGGCCCGGTCAAGGGGGAGGTGACGGTCGTCATCGGTCCCGGCGGGGCGCCTGACGACCAGCTCGAAGGCGCGGTCGCGGCTGTACGTCAGCTCGTTGCCGCAGGAGCCGCTCGACGTCCGGCGGCGAACACCGTCGCGGGCCTCCTCGACCTCTCCCGGAACGAGCTCTACCGCCGCTCGCTCGCCCCGTCCGATTGACGCCGTCCGACGACGGCGCTACCCTTCGTTCTCCGCGTTGCCCGCGCAGAGAATGAAGGAGGGTGCTTCGTGCATCGTCTTCTCGTATTCGCGGCGACGGGCCTTGCGGCGCTCGCACTGAGCGGCTCGGCCATGGCGTGGTCGTGGCCCTCGGACGGCGACGTGCTCCGCCCGTTCGCGCTCGGCGGCGACGCGTACGCCGCCGGCCAGCATCGCGGTATCGACGTCGCGGGATCGGAGGGGTCCGCCGTGCGAGCGCCGGCCTCCGGCACGGTGACGTTCGCCGGCTCGCTTCCGACCTACGGACGGGGGGTCACGATCGCGACCGCAGACGGCTACGCGGTCACGCTCGTCCACCTCGGCTCGATCGGCGTCGCAAAGGGCGACGTGGTGGCCGACGGAGCGTCGATCGGAACGATGGGATGGAGCGGCGACGCCGAGCATGCGGTCCCGTCGGTTCACCTTGGCGTCCGCGTGGCCGCCCAGGCGGAGGGCTACGTCGACCCGCTCAGCCTGCTGCCACCGCGGTCGGTCCCCGCACTTGCGCCTCCGCCGGTGCAGTCGCCCGCGCCGGTCTCCGCCTCGTCGGCGGCGCCGACACCCGCATCTGCGGCGCCGCCGGCCGCGCCACCTGCGCCGTCGCCGCAGTCGCCCACTCCCGCGCCAGCCGTCCAGCCTGCGTCGGAGGTGCCCGCCTCGCCGACCGTGACGGCGCCGCAGGCGTCCGCGGCCGCACCGGCGGCGCCTGCCTCCGCCGCGTCCGCACCGGTCGACGCGACACCGGCCGTCGGCACGGTCTCACCGGGGCTCACGGTGACAGGTGGCGGCAGCGCAGACACCGGTGGAACCGCGTCCTTCCGGGTCGCGACGAGCCAGGACGCCACACGCGTGGCGACACGCACGACCGAGCCTCGCGTGAACGAGCGTCCGCGCGCGGTCGATACGTCGACGCCGAAGCGGGTGATGTCGAGTCCGGCAGCTGCTGCCGTCCCGGCCGTGCATACGGGGCGCGCGGCCGTCTCGCCGGCACCCGTCGCGCGAGTCGTTCCTCGGAGTCCCGTTCCCACGGGCGCAGTCGCCGTCCACGAACGTCCGAGCGTCCCGGTCGCGGCCGCGCCGGGAGAGAGGCCGCTGGAGGGGCGGATCTCCGCGCTCGCCGTACCGGCGGGCGTGGCATCGGGCAGCGCTGCTCGAGAGCCGTCGAAGCAGGCGCGTCCGGCGGCTGTGCCGGCCCCCTCGGTGCAGGACGGAGTACGGCCGGGCGTTCTCGTAGCGGCGGTCCTGCTCCTCGTGCTCGCCGCGGCTGCCGCTGCAAGGGCCGCCCGTAGAATCGGCGGGAATGGAGCCGTACTACGTGACCACGCCGATCTACTACGTCAACTCCACCCCGCACATCGGGCACGCCTACACGACGGTGGCGGCGGACGTGTTCGCACGCCATCAACGGCAGCGCGGCCGTGACACGTTCCTCCTCACCGGCGTCGACGAGCATGCGTCGAAGGTGGCGCGCGTGGCCGAGGAGCAGGGTCTTCGGCCTCAGGAGTACGCCGACCGGATCGTGGAGGCGTGGCGGTCGCTCCCCGCCCGCCTCGGCGTGGCGCCGGACTTCTTCATCCGTACGAGCGACGATGGGCACAAGCAGTTCGTCCAGGAGTTCCTGACGCGGATCAAGGAAAACGGCCGCGAGGACATCTACCAGGGCGTCTACGCGGGGCTCTACTGCGTCGGCTGCGAGGCCTTCAAGACCGAGGACGAGCTCGTCGACGGCAAGTGCCCCGAGCACGACATCGAGCCCGAGTGGATCGAGGAGCGGAACTGGTTCTTCCGGCTCTCCGCTTACCGGGAGCAGCTGCTCGCCCTCTACGACGAGCGCGCCGACTGGGTGCTGCCGGGGTTCCGTGCAAACGAGGCCCGGTCCTTCGTCGCGGGCGGCTTGCAGGACTTTTCGATCAGCCGCGAGGGCCTGTCCTGGGGCATCCCGATCCCGTGGGACACCGACCAGGTCGCGTACGTCTGGGCGGACGCGCTCGTCAACTACGTGAGCGCGCTCACGTACGCGCGTCCGGGCGAGAACCTCATCGCCCGCTACTGGCCCGGTGTGCGGCATCTGCTCGCAAAGGACATCCTGCGCTTCCACTGCGTCTACTGGCCGGCGATGCTGCTCGCCGCGGGCTACGAGGTCCCACGGCAGCTCTTCGTGCACGGCTACCTGCTGCTCGACGACCGCAAGATCTCGAAGTCGCTCGGCAACGTCGTCGACCCGCTCGACCTCGTCGACGTCTACGGCGCCGACCCGGTGCGCTTCTGGTGCGCGCGGTCGGTCTCGTTCGGTCAGGACGGCGCTGCGTCCGTCGACGGGGTCCGCGAGCGCTACGAGCGGGAGCTCGGGAACGATCTCGGCAACTTGCTCTCACGGACCACTGCGATGGTCGCGCGGTATCGCGACGGCGAGCTTCGCGCGGCCCCGTCGTCCGGCTCCGAGGTCGAAGCGATCCTCGCGCCCCTCGGCGAGGACGTCGCCGCCCGGCTGGACGCCTTCGACCTGACGGGCGCCCTCGAGCGCATCTGGGAGGTCGTGCGCGGGCTCAACCGCCATGTCGAGACGACCGCGCCGTGGCAGCTCGCGAAGGACCCGGCGCGCGGGGAAGACCTCGATCGGGTTCTCTACGACCTCGTCGACGGGCTGCG
>DASTKF010000206.1:0-4183 GCA_035716065.1 Gaiella sp. | reverse complement strand
CGCCACCGCAACTACTACGCGATGGTCGCGACGGTCGACGACCTCCCCGACCACAGCGCGCCGGGCGACGTGATGCTCCTCTACCTGCCGCTCGCGCACAACTTCGGCCGGCTGATGCACCTCTCGGGGCCGTACGTCGGGTACACGATCGCGTTCCTGCCCGATCCCCTCGACGTCGCCCGCGCGATGCCCGAGGTGCGGCCGACGATCCTGCCGAGCGTGCCGCGCGTCTACGAGAAGGTCCACACGGCGGTCACGTCGACCTTCGCCGAGACGACCGGCGTCAAGCGGCGGCTCGTCGACTGGGCGCTCCGCGTCGGGCGCCGCGAGAGCGCCCTGCGGCAGCAGGGCCGGCCGCTGCCGTTCGGCCTCGCCGTGCAGCACCGTCTCGCCGAACGGCTCGTCTTCTCGAAAGTGAAGGAGCGACTCGGCGGGCGCCTGCGGCGCCCAATCTCCGGCGGCGCACCGCTCGCCAAGGAGATCGCCGAGTTCTTCGACTCGATCGGGATCTGCATCCTCGAGGGCTACGGGCTGACCGAGTGCACCACGGCGGCCACGACGAACACCTCGGAGCGATACCGTTTCGGCACGGTCGGGCCGGCGCTTCCGGGATTCGAGCTCCGGCTTGCCGACGACGGTGAGCTCCTGATCCGCAGCGAGACGGTCTTCGCCGGCTACTTCAAGGAGCCCGAGGCGACGGCGGAGGTGCTCGACGCCGACGGCTGGCTGCGCACCGGCGACATCGCGTCGATCGACGCCGACGGCTTCGTCACGATCACGGATCGCAAGAAGGACATCCTGGTGACGGCGGGCGGGAAGAACATCGCCCCGCAGAACCTCGAGAACGATCTGAAGACGTCGCGCTTCGTCTCGCAGGCGATCGTCGTCGGCGACCGGAAGCCGTTCCCGGCCGCGCTGATCACGCTCGATCCGATCGAGATCGAGAAGTGGGCCGCCGATCAGGGCGTCGAAGGTGATCCGTCGTCCCTCGCGGACGACCCTCGGGTGCGGGAGCTCGTGGCCGGCATCGTCGAGGACGTCAACCGCGAGCGGTCGCGCTACGAGCAGATCAAGCGGTTCGCGATCCTGCCCCGGGACTTCGAGATGGACCGCGGCGAGGTCACGCCGACGCTCAAGCTCCGGCGCCGCGTCGTGCTGGAACACTTCGCGGACGAGGTCGCCGCCCTGTACGACGGCGCCGTCCCGCCGACGGGGTAACACCGAGCCCAGCGAGTCGCTGCGCAGTTGCGACCGCGACAGCGGGCGCCTTCAGGGACGTGCCCCGCCGCAGGCGGGGATCAAGCCGCAGGATTCGGCTCCTGCCGAATCCTGCCTGGCGAGCAAGATCAGACGACGCGTTTGGCGCCGTAGTAGGTCGACGCGTACCAGGAGTCGTACAGGCTCGAGATCTTCACGACGTCGCCGGTGTGCGGGGCGTGGATGAACTGGCCGCCGCCGATGTAGATCCCCATGTGCCCGAGGCCGTCGAAGAACACGAGGTCGCCCGCTTGGAGGTCGTCCCGCGAGACGGGGACGCCGACCGAGTTGTACTGCATCGCCGCGTTGTGCGGCAGCGAGATCCCGACCTGTGCGTACACGTACATCGCGAAGCCCGAGCAGTCGAAGCCTCCCGGGCTGGCGCCGCCCCACACGTAGGGCGTGCCGAGATACTGCATCGCGATCCCGACCACGCCGCCGTACTTCGAGGGTGGCGCCGGTGCGGACACGGACGACGCCGAAGAGGTGCCGTCCGCGGGGAAGTCGGTCGCCGGGCCGGACGAGAGGTCGAGCGTCTGCTGGCGGGCGGATGCGCGGGCCGCCGCAGCCGCCTCCAGCCTTGCACGGGCCTGCCGCTCGAGCTCCGCCTGACGTCGTTCCTCCGCGGCCTCCATGCGTGTGATCTCGTCCTGGATCGACGCGGCGAGCCGCTTGCGCTCGGCGAGCTGGCCCTCGATCGAGCGCTTCTGCGCGGCGCGCTCGGCGACGACCTGGGCCTGTCGCGCGCGGTCGGAACGGAGTTGAGCCCCGCGCTTGCGTACCTCGTTGCGGAACTTCCTGACGTCCTTCAACACCTGCGCGTCCTGGCCGCCGACGCGCTCGGCCATGTCGAGACGGTCGAGCAGGTCGTCGAGGCTCTTCGCGCCGAGGATGACCTCGACGGGGCCGCCCGAGTCACCGTTGATGTAGAGAGCGCGCAGCCGTTTCGCGATGTGCACCTGAGCCGCGCCGAGGCTCGACCGCGCGATCACGAGATGCCGGCCGTTCGTCTTCAGGTCGGCGTCGATCTGGGACAGCTGGATGTCCGCGAGGTTGTACGCCTCCGACGCATGCCCGAGGCTCGAGTCGAGGGCACGGATCTGCGCCAGCACCGCCTGCGCCTGCTCGCGCTTCGACGCGATCGAGGGGTCAGCCGTCGCAGGCCCTGCGGCGAGCAAGAGGAACACGCCGAGAGCCGCGAGCGCCGCAATGATGATCGGGGCCGGTCGCCGTGCGAGGAACGTCACGCGCCGTCCCGATCGCCTGTCGACAGGCCCGCCGATGGTGGGGTCACCGGCCACAAGTCGGGGAGCCTAGCAGCGCCACACGACGTTTGCACGCCCAACCGTCGCGAAAATATCTGCAAACAGCCTCAATTCGTGTGGTACGGTCCCCGGCCCTGTGCGGCGGCGTGCGCGATACCTCGTGCCGTGCACGGCGATCGTCCTCCTCGGATGCGCCGCCGCGGCGTCGGCCGGCGCACCCGGTCCCGCCGAGCGGCTCGCGCCGCTCACACGCGCGCAGCGCTCGGCGGAGCTCGAGCTCTACGCCGCCGAGTCGGCCGTCGCGCGGGCGCGCGCGACGGCCGTGCGGCTCGAACGCCGGCGGCAGGCACTCGATGCGAGGGTCGCGCGTACCCGGCGGCACGTCGCCGTCGTCCGCAGCTCGCTGGACGCGACCAACCAGCGGGTCGCCACCCTGCTGCGCCGGCTGTACGTCGAGGGCGACGCTGACCCGATCGCCGTCCTGCTGGGCGCGCGGTCGCTGCCGGCGATGCTCGCCGGGCTCGACGAGCTCGAGCGCACGACGCACGCGAACCGCGGCATCGCAGCCGAGCTCCGCGCCCGCTCCCGCACGCTCCGTGCCCGGCTCGTGCGTCTGGCCCAGGTACGGCGGCAGCTCACCGACGTCGAACGTCGGGCCGGAGCGGCACTCGCAGCGAGTGAGCGCGCGGCGGCCTCGCGGCGTGCCACGGTTGCGAGCATCCGGAGCCGTGCGGGTGTCACCCGCACCCGTCTCGCTGCCATCGAGGCCCGGGCGAAGGCGGCACAGCGCGCCTCGGCCCGCATCGAGCGGAGGAGCGCGCCCGCTCCCGCGCCTCCGGCCGAGGCACCGAGCGCTGCGGCCGCGCGGTTGCCCGCCGCGCCGGGCACGCGCACGCTCGCCGTCGACGCAGTGGCGTATCACCTGCCGGGCAGGACCGCCAGCGGGCTACCGGTCGGCGTCGGCGTGATCGCCGTCGACCCCACAGTGATCCCGCTCGGGACGCGCGTGTTCGTCCCGGGGTACGGCGCCGCGGTCGCGGCGGACGTCGGCTCGGCAATCAAGGGCAACATCATCGACCTCTGGATGCCGAGCACGGCCGCCGCGCAGGCCTGGGGCAGGCGCACCGTCACGATCACCGTCTACGGTTAGGAGCCGTGCGACTCCGGCTCGCGCTCTGCTCCGTCGCGGTTGCTGCGACGGCCGTCGCCTCTCCGCTCGCCGCCTCCGGCGACCTCTCGGCCAGGCTCACGAAGTCGCTGCGCTCACCCGACATCTCCCTCGCCCGCACGGCTGCGATCGCCGTTGACGCAGGCACCGGCACCGTGCTCTACGCGCACAACGACGCGCTCCCCGTCCACCCGGCGTCGAACGAGAAGCTTCCCGTCTCGTGGGCCGCGTTGACGAGGCTCGGCACCGGGTACCGCTTCACGACGGAGGTCCTCGGCGTCGGCCGGCGGGCGGGCCGCGTGTGGAACGGCGACCTGTATCTCCGCAGCAACGGCGACCCCACGCTGTCATCCGCGGACATCGCCGCGCTTGCGGCGACGTTGCGCGCGAGAGGAATCCGACGGGTCAACGGCCGGATCCGCGGCGACGAGTCGGCGTTCGACGAGCGACGCGGAGCGGACGGCTGGAAGCGGTACTTCGTCGGAGGCGAGAC
>DASTKF010000205.1:0-9597 GCA_035716065.1 Gaiella sp. | reverse complement strand
GAGGCCGTGGAGGCGGCCGAGGTAGGCGAGCTGCTCGCCCACCCGCATCCGCGGGTAGAGCCCGCGCTCCTCCGGCATGTAGCCGAACCGCAGCCGCGCAACGGGCCCGATCGGGGCTCCGTCCCAGAGGACGGCACCCGTATCGAGCTCGACGAGGCCGAAGATCGCGCGCATCGTGGTCGTCTTCCCGGCGCCGTTCGGGCCCAGGAAGCCGAGCATGCGTCCACGCTCGACGGTGAACGAACAGCCGTCGAGCGCCGTCACCTCCCCGAACCGCTTGCCGATTGCGTCGACCTTCAGCATCGTCACGTCACGTTACGTCGCGTCCGGCGGCGAGCGCCGGCCCGGCCATCGATCTCAGCTTGTCGTTCGCGAAGCCTCCGACCATCGGGGACTGCACGGATCTGCCCTGCGACATTGCCGCCGGGCAGGCGGCCCCTTGGCTCAGCGCCGGGAGCCGACCGACCCGCGATCGCTCGCCAGTCGAGAATCCACGCCGTAGAGATAGGAAAGCGGAGCCATCAGCACGATGAACGCAACAACCAGAAGCGCACCCATGTCTTTCACCTCCTATAGAGATCAACGGCTCGGAGCCTCGGAAGATTCCAGCGGTGCGAGGCAGACGCTGCCCGCCCGGGGGTAATGGCCGGAGACGGCACCCGGAAAGTCGCCTTTACCCGACGACAACGCTGGCTTCACCGGGAGTTCCCTTGCGCTCACGTCTCGCACGGATCTCACTGCTTCTCTGGAGAGATCCACGACTTTCCACGTGCAAAGGAGCACAGATGAGCGAGACAGGAAGCACCCCGAACGGGCGGCCGCGCCGGGCGCGGATCGCCGTCCCGTTCGCCGTCGGAGCGATCGCCGGCGCGACCGTCATCGGCGGCGTCGCGCTGGTGGCGCACGACGACGGGTCGGGCGTCGGGGTTGGAGCGCTTGCCGCCGCGACGCCCGGAACGGCCATCGCCTCGAAGGCTACGTCGCTCTCGGCGGAGCAGATCTACCGTCTCGACAGCCCCGGCGTCGTCGACATCAGCGTCACGACCGGCGCCGGTTCGCAGAACGGCGTTTCGCCGTTCGGCCCGAGTGGGGGCACCGCGCAGGCGGAGGGCACCGGGTTCGTCTACGACACGTCCGGGAACATCGTCACGGCGAGCCACGTCGTCGACGCCGCGACCGCGATCCAGGTGCGCTTCAAGGACGGCTCTGTCGCGAAGGCGACCCTCGTCGGGACGGATCCGTCGAGC
Source organism: Gaiella sp. (assembly GCA_035716065.1). GTDB lineage: Bacteria > Actinomycetota > Thermoleophilia > Gaiellales > Gaiellaceae > Gaiella. The sequence goes on along the minus strand of DASTKF010000205.1, from coordinate 8,350 downwards.
GACACCGCGGTCATCAAGGTCAGCGTCGCTTCGTCGAAGCTCGAGCCGCTCGCACTCGCGGACTCCAGCGACCTCCAGCCGGGGCAGGGCGCGGTCGCGATCGGCAGCCCGTTCGGCTACGAGGAGAGCATCACCGCCGGCATCGTGAGCGCGGTCGACCGCTCCATCGAGGCGCCGAACGGCTACTCGATCCCGAACGCCATCCAGACGGACGCGCCGATCAACCACGGCAACTCCGGCGGTCCGCTGATCGACGCCAGCGGCAAGGTGATCGGCGTCAACGTGCAGATCGCCGCGGACGACTCCGCAGGTAGCAGCCAGAACGCGGGTGTCGGGTTCGCCGTGCCGTCCAACACCGTGAAGCGCGTCGTCGACGATCTCGTCGCCGGCCGGACGGTGCAGCACGCCTATCTGGGCGTCTCGATCGGCACGAACGCGAACGGCACCGGCGCCGTCGTCGGCACCGTGCGGGCGGGCGGCCCCGCCGCCGCAGGGGGCGTCAAGTCCGGGGACGTCATCGTCTCCGTGAACGGCAAGCCGATCTCGAGCGCGAACGAGCTGACCTCGGCGATCGGGGCACTGCAGCCCGGCGCCAAGGCGACGCTGAAGGTGCAGCGCGGAGGCTCGACCCTCACGCTGACCGTCACGCTCGCAACGCGCCCGGCGACGGCTCCCACAGCCTGACGCATCGCGGGTCCGGTGATGGGGCCAACCCGGCCCCCATCACCGGACGCGATACTCCGGCGAGATGAACGCGGCTTCGTGCTCACATCTCGACCAGGTGACGATCCTCGAGCCGACCGGACCGATCGCCGGATGCGAGGAATGCCTGAAGACCGGCAGCCGGTGGGTGCACCTGCGCATGTGCCAGGCGTGCGGGAAGATCTCCTGCTGCGACTCCTCTCCCAACCGGCACGCGAGCCGTCACGCGGCTGAGGAAGGACATCCGGTCGCCCGCTCGGTCGAGCCCGGAGAGGACTGGAGCTGGTGCTACGTCGACGAGGTGATGTTCGTCCCGACCGCGGGCTGAGCTACTAGCGCGGCTCCGCTCCATTGGGGAGCGCGGCGGCGTCGGCGGAGCGTGTCGTCGGAGACCCGCTACCGCAGCCGTAGGCGTACGGATGGTTGAACGCATCGAGCGCGCGGGCCGGGTCGACGGCGACGCGAAATGCCTCGTTCGTCCGCGCGTGCTCCAGCGCGACGTAGACCTTGCCGCTGCGCGCGCTCCAGAGGAGCGTCACGTCGAAGCCGTCGCCGCGGCGGTGATCCAGCTCACGAAGCTCGGGATGCTCTGCGTGCGTGTCCATCGCAATCCTCCTCGGTCGTCGGCTTGCAGCGTGTCTCCTCTCGAGACTGCCACGCAGCTCGTTCAGGGACACGGCGGTCTGCCGACGTCCGAGGGTGCGGGAAACCGGCGGATTCGTCAGTCCCCGACGAGCTCGCGGAACGCGGGCTCCTCGCGGATCGCGTCGAGGTCGGTGTCGCCCTTCGCGAAGCCCCGGAAGAAGTCGGAACCCTCGATCGCCGCTCGGAGGTGCTCGAGCGCCTCGGTCCGGCGGCCGGTGAGACTCTCGACACAGGCGAGGTTGTAGGCGAGTAGCGGGTACTGGGGATTGTCGGCGACGAGCGGCGTCAGCGCCTCGACGACGGCCTCGTGCTCGCCCGCCTCGTAGCGGGGCCGGATGGGCGACCAGAGCTCCCAGCCGACCGCCTCGTACGGCTTGCCCGCTGTCGCCCCGACGGCGACGATCGTGGTGCCCGCCTCCTCCGCGAACGCGGTCCGCTTGGCCTCTGGCTCGACGAAGACGAACGTCCCCGCCGCCGCGTCGACCGGCTCGCCGTCGAGCTCGAAGCGCGCCCGCCCTGCGAGGACGAAATACAGCTCCTCGTTGCGGTCGCCCGTGTCGTTGTCCGCCTCGTCGTGCTCGTTCAGGATGCGGTCGCCGACCTGCTTCCCCGTCCAGGCGGTAACGCCGAACGCGGTGATGCCGAGGTGGTGGCGGACCGCCCGATACGGCTCCCGCCCGTCGTCGATCTCCTCCATCTCGTCGAGGCGTGCGATGCGGTAGTTGCCCATCGAGTCTTCTCCTTCTTCGCGGCGCGGACCGGTAGAGGATGCCATCGGCGGGCTGCTCAGCCCGGCGGGAGCGGGAACCGGACGTGCATGTGGTTCTCGTGGCTCGGATACGGAACGACCACGCCGGACGGGCCGGAGAGCCCCGCCGAGAACCCGACGAACACCATGTGCGCCCCGGCCGCGACGAACCGGTCGAGAAGATCCTGCGCGAGCCGGTGGTCGATCTGGCTCGTCGCGATCGGCGCGCTCAGGTGCCCGTCGCGACGCGGGTAGTAGACGTCGACGTCGAGCCCGTTCTGGTGCGAGGCGTGCTGGTCGAGCGGGCCGCCGCCGCGGCGGCTGATGTCTCCGATCACGACCCGCGGCGCCTGAGGATGCGCAGCTCGGTAGGCGGCGATGACATCGACGAGTGTCCTGATCGTCCGCTCGTTCCCGTACAGCCGCCACGGCTTGTTCGGCGTCCTGTCCGTGACGGGATCCCACGTGACCCAGTCTGGCCCGGAGAGCGGCAGCTGCGTCCCGTCCACGAGGTGCCCTGCGTACCAGACGCCCGCCGAGGTCGCTCGTTGCCACGAGACCGACTCGAGCTCGGCCGAGAGCAGCTCGGCCCGGCTGCGCTCGACGCGGACGGGCGGCGGTGCCGGCTTGCGCGGGAGGTGGAAGCTGAACTCGTCGGCTCGGAACGTGAGGCTCGGCGGGTCCTCGAGGAGCGGGCCTGCGGCTCCTGCGGAACCGTGGCGAAGCGCGGCGATGGGCAGCATCGTGGCCGAGCCGAGGACGAGCGCGACGGCAGGGACCGTCCGCGTCGCGAGCTTCCGTCGTCGGGCCGCGCGTGAGGCGAGACGGCGCCGCCGCGATGCTTCGAGCCCGGTCTCGACCGGCGCGAAGAGCCGAGGATCGAGCAGGTCGCCCGCGAACGCCGGCGCCGCGAGCGCCGCCGCTCCGAACGGCGTGCGCCGCTCCTCCCGGAACCAGAGCAGATCGGCGTCGAGCCATACCTCGTCCACGCGCCATGCCATGGAGTGACGTCCTTCGCCCGAGGGGCAGGGTGTCCTCCGAGGGTACGGGACAATGTCCCGTGTGAACCGCGGCACATGCGGACGCCGCGGCGGCGGATCCGCGCAAAGATGGAGGCGACCATGGCCGGAGAGTTCGTTCTCGACACGCAGGTCGTCCGGGCGTTCGTCTCGGAGGTCGAGCAGGCGATCGCCGGTTCCTCGTCGGCGGAAGCGGCATGCGAGGCCATCCGGCCGCGGTTTTCGGAGCTGCTCGCAGACCCGGACTGGCTACCGGCGGCGTTCCAGGCCGACGCGCCGGAGAGCGGGATGGGCGGGGGCATCGGACAGTGGCTCCTCTACCGCGCCGACGACGGCTCGCTGTCGCTCTTCTCGCTCGTGGTGCCGGCCGGCTCGCAGACGCCGATCCACGACCACCTCGCCTGGGGGCTCGTCGGCCTCTACCGCGGCACGCAGGACGAGGAGATCTATGCGGAGGGAGCCGGCGCGCTCGAGCTCGTGGAACGCCGGTCGCTCCGCCCCGGGGACTTCTACGCGCTGATCCCGCCGCACGACGACATCCACCGGGTGCGGACCACATCGGCCGAGACGTCGGTCTCGCTCCATCTCCTCACGAACGACACCGGCTGCGTCTGGCGGCACACCTACGACACAGAGTCGGGCGAGACGCGGCCGTTTCGGTCCGGCTACGTGAACGTCGCCTGCGACGAGCGCGACGCGCCGCCGCACGCACACTGACCGTCCCCGAAGCGCCGACGCACGCGTGAGGCCCCGGCTCCGATCGGTCGGAGCCGGGGCCTCTGGTTGCCGGTGCTTACGCCGAGGTGCCCGCCGGGGCCACGTCGGACGCGGTCTCCGGCTCGCCGGGCTCGAGCCGCGGCAGCCACTCGAGCCACCGCGGGAGGTACCAGTTCCACTCCCCGAGCAGCTTCATGCTCGCCGGCAGGAGCACCGCACGGACGATGGTCGCGTCGATCAGGATCGCGACCGCGAGCCCGACGCCGAACTGCTTGAAGAACAGCATCGAGAGGGTGGCGAAGATCGAGAACACGAGCACCATCACGATCGCCGCGCTCGTGACGACGCCAGCCGTGCGCTTGATGCCGTTCGAGATCGCGTCGTCCATGCTCTCGCCCCGGTCGTAGAGCTCCCGGATCCGGCCGAGGACGAGGACGTGGTAGTCCATCGAAAGCCCGAACAGGATCACGAAGAGGAGCAGCGGCACGACCGGGTCGATCCCGGCGGTCGAGCTGAAGCCGAGCAGGCCCTTGCCGATCCCGTGCTGGAAGACGAGCACGAGCACGCCGTACGCGGCCGCGACGGAGAGCAGGTTGAGCAGCATCGCCTTCGTCGCGACGACCACGGAGCGGAACGCGACGAGCAGCAGCACGAACGCGATCACGAGCACGAAGCCGACCACGGGTGGCAGGTTCGACTTCAGCTCGTCGGTCGAGTCCTTCCACTGCGCCGCGAGCCCGGTGACGCCCGTCTCCGCGTTCGGGAGCCGGCCGACGGTGTCAGGAACGATCCGGTCGCGCAGGACGGCCAGCGCGGCGTCCGCCTCACGGTCGGTCGTCTTGCCGTCGATCGGGATCGAGACGTTCGCGACCGTCGCGTCGCGGTTGACGGCGACGGTGATCGGCTCGTGCATCCGACCGCTCGCGAGCGCCTGCCGCTCGAGCCGGCGAATCGCCGTCTGCACGGCGGGTGCCTTCACGTTCGGCGCCTTCACGACGACGTTGGCGGGCAGCGCCGTTCCGGGGAAGGACTGCTGCATCTTCGTGTACGCCTGCACGACGGGAAGGGACTGCGGGAACGTGTCGGGGCCTGCCATCGCCATTCGGAGCTGGAGCGCGGGCACTGCCAGCGCCACCAGCAGACCGCCGGCGAGCAGGGCCGACACGAGCGGCCTGCGCAGGACGCGGTCGACGATCGCGCCCCAGAACCGGCTCTCGCCGTCACTCCGGCGGCGGCCGACGAACGGCACGCGGCCGCGATCGACCTTGTCGCCGAGCCGCGAGAGCAGTGCCGGCAGCACGGTCAGAGAGCCGAGCACCGCGATCGCGACCACGGTGATGGCGGCGACGCCGAGCGACTCGAAGGTCGAGTCGCCGGTGAGGAACATGCCGGCCATCGCGACGATCACGGTGAGGCCGGCGACGAGCACGGAGCGACCCGACGTCGCCGCCGCGGCCTCGAGGGCCGCCTGTTCGCTGCGCCCTGCCGCCCGCTCCTCGCGCTCGCGCTTCAAGTAGAACATCGAGTAGTCGACGCCGACCGCGAGACCGATCAGGAGCACCAGCGCGGGCGCCTGCATCGCGACCGGGAAGACGTGGCTCGGGATCGCGACGAGGCCGAATGTCGCGAACACGGCGGTCAACGCGAGCAGCAGCGGGATCCCGGCTGCCACGAGTGCGCCGAAGGCGACCAGGAGGATGATCAGCGTGACCGGGAGCGACAGCAGCCCGGCCTTGCCGAGGTCGTCCCCGTACGCGGTGACGAGAGCGTCGACCTTGCTTGCGTCCCCGAACTGACCGATGAAGAGCTGCGGGTGCGCCTTCTGCAACTCGTCCACGCGATCGAGCACGGGACCGATCCGGTCGACCGCGGTGTCGGGATCGCCGCGGATCTGGAGCCCGACGAGGGCCGCGTGCCCGTTCGGCGCGATCTGCCCGCTGTTCGCAGGAGCGAGGGGCGAGCTGACGTGCTGGACGGCATCGAGCTTCGAGATCGCCGCGACGACGTCCGCCACGGCGGCTCGGAACTCGGGGTCCGAGACCCGGAGACTCGAGCTCTGGATCAGGACGTTCTCACCGGCGGGTTGCGCGAACCCGGCATCGAGGATCCTGTCCATCCGCCCGGACTCGCCCGGCCCCGGTGCGTCGGCATCGAGCGTCTTCATGCCGACCATGCCGCCGATTCCGAATGCGACGACGACGAAGGCGAGCCAGCCGAACGTCGCGGTCTTCCAGTGGGTGGCGCTCCAGCGACCCATGCGGGCCGCGATGTTGTTGCGGTTCATGACGTGGTCCTCCTTCGTCCTTCTAGGGGTGGGTGACTCCATGGCTCGACGCTAGGAGCCCGGACGCTTCGTGACGTCGTCGCGAGGCCGGATTCGCGCTCGCACCCGGTGACGATCAGGGGTCGTACCCAGGTAGGAGGCGAGGCTCCGAGACGAGGAGTACGTTCAGCCCGTGAGCCGCTTCGGACAGGTCGCGCGGGGCTGGTGGTTCGACGTGCTGATCGTCGTCCTGGCGAGCGCTGCCGTCCTGGAGGTCGCGATCAGGCGGGAGGACCGCGATGCCCCGCAGACGACCCTCTGGTTCTGCGTCCCGGCGGCCGCGGTCGTCGCGCTCGTGCTGCTGGCGCGCCGGCGCTTCCCGTTCGGCGCGCCCGCCGCGTTCTGGCTCCTGGCGGCGGCGACCTCGTTCGTCGACGGGCGTCTGATCCCATACCCGGCAGGCCTGTACCTCGCCGGGATGCTCGCCGCGTTCCTCCTCGGCAACCTGCGCGATCCCGTGCTGGCTCGCGTCGGGCTCGCGGTGGTCCTCGGCAGCATGGCGACGATCATCCTCAACCGGCCCGGCCACTCACCCGGCGAGGTCGTGTTCATCCCGCTCCTCTTCGGGATCGCCTGGCTCGCGGGGTTCGCCCTCAACGCCCGCGCCGAGCAGGCGGACGCCGCCGAGGCGCGCGCGGTGCAGGCGGAGCGCGAGCGCGAGACCGCGGCGCGGATCGCCGTGGCGGAGGAGCGGGCCAGGATCGCGCGCGAGCTCCACGACATCGTCGCCCACGCCGTGAGCGTGATGGTGCTCCAGGTCGGCGCGGTGCGCCACAAGCTCCCGGAGGAGCTGGCCGACGAGTCGGATGCGCTGCGCGGCGTCGAGGGAGCGGGTCGCACCGCTCTGGCCGAGATGCGAAGACTCCTTGCCGCGATGAGAGACGACGGCGACGACCTCGAGCTGGGCCCCCAGCCCGGTCTCGACAGTGTCGGGTCGCTCGTGGCCGAGGTCGAGCGCGCGGGCCTCCCGGTCGCGCTTCACGTCGAGGGCGAGACCGCGCCGCTCCCACGGGCGGTCGAGCTCTCCGCGTATCGCATCGTGCAGGAAGCGCTGACGAACGCGCTCAAGCACGCGCATGCGAGCCGGGCGGACGTGACGCTTCGCTACGGGCCGGACGAGCTGCGGATCGAAGTGCGCGACGACGGCTCGGGCGGCGGCGCGACGAGCAACGGGCCGGGCTACGGCCTCGTCGGCGTCCGCGAGCGGGTGAAGATCTACGGCGGCACGATGACCGCCGGCACCGCGCCCGACGGCGGCTTCGTCCTCGACGCGAGACTTCCGCTCCGAGGTGACGGCCGATGACGATCCGCGTCCTGGTCGCCGACGACCAGTCGATGGTGCGTGCCGGCTTTCGCATGCTGCTCTCGGGCGAGGAGGACATCGAGGTCGTCGCCGAGGCCTCGAACGGCAAGGAGGCGGTCGAGAAGGCCGCGCGCTTCGACCCGACGGTCGTGCTGATGGACATCCGCATGCCCGAGCTCGACGGGCTCGAGGCGACCCGCCGCATCCTCGCCGCCGACCCGGACGCACGCGTGCTCGTCCTCACGACCTTCGACCTCGACGAGTACGTCTACGAGGCGCTCCGCGCGGGCGCGAGCGGCTTCGTCCTGAAGGACGACCCGCCGGAGCAGCTGATCGCGGCCGTGCGGACGGTCTCCTCGGGAGACGCGCTGCTTTCCCCCGCCGTGACGAGGCGCGTCATCGGCGCGTTCACGCGGATGCCGCGACCCTCCCCGCCCAAGGAGCTCGACGACCTGAGCGCACGCGAGCGCGAGGTATTCCGGCTGATCGCGCTCGGTCTCTCGAACGCGCAGATCGGGCAGGAGCTCTTCATCGGCGAGACGACCGTGAAGACGCACGTGACCCACATCCTGTCCAAGCTCGGCCTCCACGACCGCGTGCAGGCAGTCGTCCTCGCCTACCAGTCGGGTGTCTTCGACCCGAACGACCTCGAGCTGCGTCGCTAGATATCGAGCCGCTCGTCCTCGAGGTCGAGATCGCGCCCGACGCGCAGCCACACGTCGTTCGAGATGACGCCCGCGCGGCGAAGCCCCAGGAGCGCGTCGCGCTCGGCATCGAGCAGCTCGCGCCGCAGCCGCTGGTAGTCGAGCGAGCGGCTTTCGATCGAGCCGTCGTCGCCGTCGTCGAGACGTGCCTGGAAGCGGTTCGTCCGGAACCGATAGGCGCCACGGACC
>DASTKF010000204.1:0-3937 GCA_035716065.1 Gaiella sp. | reverse complement strand
CAGGCGGCGGCACCACCGGCGCCGCAATGGACGCCTCAGGCGGCGGCACCACCGGCGCCGCAATGGACGCCTCAGGCGGCGGCACCACCGGCGCCGCGATGGACGCCTCAGGCGGCAGCGGCGGCGCAGGTGCCGCGGTCGTCCCCGGCCACGGCGAGGCCTCGACGGCGAGTGCCCTCGAGACGTCTGCCACGCCGGTCCCGGGGCATGCCGAGGCGGCGACGGCGGGGATCCTCGCTGCGTCGACGGCGATCCACGACGAGGCGAGCGCGACGGCTCGCGGCGTCGGCCAGACCATTCCGGGAAACGACGAGGCCACGCTCGTCGCACGCGGCGTCGACCCGGCGATCGCCACCGCGATCGGCAGCGGCGACGCCACGACGGCGCGCGATCTCGCGACCCCGGCGACGCCGGCCTCGGGCTCCTCGTTCGACCTGCCGTCGATCGACGCAAGCACGGCGGCCGTCGTCGGTGGACTGGCGGGGGCGGGCCTGCTGATCCTCGGCGGAGCGTTCGCCGCGCGTCGGCAGCGCGTCACGCCGGTCTGACCCGGCGAGCTCGTCGGAGGGCCGCTGTACGGCGGCGGCCCTCCGACGTCAGCGCTGACGCCAGCGAGACTCGAGCGTTGCCACGTCGAGTTGCTCGGCCGCCTCGAGCGCCTTCCACGCGGCCTTGCGCGTGTCCTTGCCGATCGCGCTGCGGAACACCCACTTGCGGACGAGCCGTCCGAGCGGAAGGTCGCCCGTGGGCGAGGGCGTGCGGCGCGGCGAGAGGTAGAGCGAGAGCGTGAGTCGCTTGACGAGCGCCGGGTCGGCGGGGCGGCCGGTCTCCCGCTCGAGCCTGTACGCGACGAGCGAGCCGAGGACCCGCACCTCGCGCACGCCGGCGCGGAGCGTCACGACGAGCGAGGCAGTCGTGCTCGCGACGAGCACCCAGGGAACCCGCGGGAGGAAGCGTGAGCCGCGCGCGAGCGTCCGCACGATTGGGGTCGCGATCATCGCCACGCGCTGGACGCGGTCGGCGACGTCCTCGGCGTCGTCGTCCAGGGAGATGAGCCGCTTGCCCTCGGCGGCGGAGGTGACCCGGTCGGGGCTCAACAGGATCCTGTCGATCAACTGGTCGAAGAGACCACCGACGGCGTCCAGTAGCCTGCGGTCGCGTTCCGGCTCCGGATCGGAGAGGCGGGTCGCGAGCGTTCCCTCGCGGAACTCGGGAAGCTTCGTCGCCATCGCTCAGGCCGCCGCGGCCCTGCGACCGGCGATCAGATAGAGGGGCGAGCCGACCGGCTGCACGAAGAGCAAGGGCCCCCAGAGCAGCTTCGGACCCCGCACCAGGGCCGCAGGTCGCCGGACGAGGTCGCGGAGCGCAATGCTCGTGACGATCGCCTCGGCAAGACCGCCGGCGACGAGAGCTGCGCGGGTCGTGGGCGACAGCTCCGACCAGGTCTTCTTGCTCCTCTTCGGCATAGAACGACACGGTACCGGTGGCGTAAAGCGACGAGCCCCGGGCGGCACGATCACGGCCGGCGGCGCGGCGCTCGGCAACGTCGGCAACGACGCCGACCGTTCGACAGCCAGTCCGGGGTCTTCCTGCGGAACTCCGCCTGGACTGTGTCAGACGTCCAAGTCGGCAAGTCTGCTGCGAAGCCTGGAACGTAGACCCGGCAGGCACTGAAGCCCGACGGAGCGGGCCCGGCCGAGGCCGGGCCCGCTCCATACGACAGGCCAGGGTCGCTCAGGCGGCCTCGGCGAGCACGGCCTCCACCTCGGGCTCGTACGCCGGAGCCGCGGCGAGCTCCTCCTTGCGGATCAGCACGAGCGAGGCGAGGACGCCGATCGCCGCGACGCCCGCGCCGACCCAGAACGCCGCCTGGAAGCCGGCGGTGAGCGCCTGGGGCACCGCGTCGCCGGCCTTCGTCGCGCCGGTCGTGTGCGCGACCGCCACCGAAGAGAGCACGGCGATGCCTAGTGCGCCACCGATCTGCTGCGACGTGTTGATCAGCCCGGACGCGAGGCCCGCGTCCTTCGCCTGCACGCCGGCCAGCGCCGCGATCGAGATCGAGACGAACGAGAACGCCATGCCCACAGCGATCACGAGGAAGCCAGGCAGGAGGTCGCCGAGGTACGAGCCGCCGACGGACACCTGCGTGAAGTACAGGAGGCCGATCGTGAGCAGGCTCATCCCGGTGACGAGCACCGGCTTCACGCCGACGCGGGTCACCAGCTGCTGGGCGACCATCGCCCAGATGATCGACGTGCCCGCAACCGCGATGTACGCGATACCCGTCTCGAGGGGCGAGTAGCCGAGCACCTGCTGCATGTAGAGCGTCAGCATCAGGAACATCGAGAACAGCGCGGTCCCGAGAATGAACCCGGCGATGTTCGCACCCGCGACCGTCTTGATCCGGAAGATCGAGAACGACATGAGCGGGTGCGCGGCCCGAGTCTCGCGGACGACGAAGCCGGCGAGGAGCGCGACGGCCGCGGCGAAGACGCCGATTGTCCGTCCCGAAGTCCAGCCCCAGTCGTTCGCCTGCGTGATGCCGAACACCGCGGCCGAGAGGCCGCCGGTGACGAGCACCGCACCGAGGGCGTCGAAGCCGCGCGCCGTGAGGTCACGGCTCTCGCCGAGGAGCACGGGTGCCAGTGCCAGCGCGGTGATCCCGACCGGGATGTTGAGGAAGAAGATCCACTCCCAGCTCAGGAGGTCGGTGAAGACGCCGCCGAGCAGCACGCCCGCTGCGGCTCCGAAGCCGCCGACCGCGCCCCAGACGCCGAGCGCGATGTTGCGCTCCTTGCCTTCGGCGAAGGTCGTCATGAGGATGGACAGCGCCGCCGGTGCGATGATCGCCGCGCCGAGGCCCTGGATGGCGCGGGCGCCGATCAGCGACGGCTCGTTCCACGCGAGTGCCGCGAGGAGCGACGCCGACGTGAAGACGACGAGCCCGCCGATGAACATGCGCCGACGGCCGAGGATGTCGGCCGCCCGTCCGCCCAGGAGCAGGAAGCCCCCGAAGACGAGCGCATAGGCGCTGATCACCCACTGGAGGTTCTCCTGCGAGAAGCCCAGGTCGACCTTGATCGACGGGAGGGCGACGTTCACGATCGCGATGTCGAGGACGAGCATGAACTGGACGACGCTCAGGAGCGCCAGCGCCATCCACTTGTGTTTTCCGGAAGCAACCATGCGTACGTCACCTTTCCGTTTCGATTGGATGACCCGACGCTAGCGCTCCGACTTGCTAATCGAAAGTACGGTCTTCCGTACAAAGAGTGCGGAGAACCGAACCCTCAGCGGAGGCATACAATGTGGTTGTGAAGCGCTACGGCCAGTACTGCCCGGTGGCACATGCCCTCGACCAGGTCGGTGACCGGTGGGAGCTCCTCGTGGTGCGCGAGCTCATGCTGGGCCAGCGACGCTACACCGACCTCGCCGACGCGCTGCCCGGGATCGGGTCGAACATCCTCGCCTCCCGCCTGCGTGACCTCGAGAGCGCCGGCATCGTGCGGAAGACGAAGCTCCCGCCGCCGTGGGCCGTGACCGTCTACGAGTTGACCGAGCACGGCCGTGCGCTCGAGCCGGTGCTCCGCTCGCTCGCCCGGTGGGGTGCTCGCACGCTCGGCGTGCCGGATCCAGCCGACTGCTGGAGCATGTACGCCGTCCACGTCCGGTTTCGGCCCGAGGCCGCTGTCGACGGCACCTACGAGATCCGCTTCGTCGACGGAGAGACGATCTCCATGGAGGTCGCCGACGGAACGCTCGTCGCGCGAAAGCTGCCCGCCGACGCGCCCGATCTCGTGGTCGAGGCGCACCCCGAGGCGCTCCACGCCCTCGTGCAGGGAGTCGTGAGCATGCCCGCCGCGCTCGCGGACGGGCAGCTCACGATCCTGACCGGCTCCGAGCAGGAGCTCGCCGCGCTCGTGGCCATGTTCCACCC
>DASTKF010000203.1:0-10549 GCA_035716065.1 Gaiella sp. | reverse complement strand
GCGCGGCAACGACTACTTCCCGTTCCGGCTGATGTTCCCGCTGGCAGACGCCCGCGGCCGCGTGATCGGCTTCCAGGCACGCCGGCTTCGTGACGACGATCCGCTCAAGGGCAAGTACGTCAACACGCCGGAGAGCGAGCTCTTCAAGAAAGGCAACGTCCTGTACGGGCTTCACCTCGCCCGCCCGGCGATCGCGAAGTAGGATCGAGCGATCGTCGTCGAGGGGAACACCGACGTGATCGCGCTTCGCGGGGCCGGGGTGGAGGCCGTCGTGGCGTCGATGGGCACGGCGCTGACCGAGGCGCAGCTCCGCGAGCTCGGCCGTCTGACGAAGCGGCTCTATCTGTGCTTCGACGCGGATGCCGCCGGGCAGGAAGCGACGCTGCGGGGGATGGAGCTGGCGGTCAAGCAGGGGTTCGACGTCCGGGTCGTCGCTCTGCCGAAGGGCCAGGATCCTGCCGACGCGCCGGACGCGTTCGCGGCGCGCCTCGGCTCGGCCGAGAGCTACCTCCACTACCGCGTGCGCATCACGCTCGAGCGGACGACCGACCGGCAGGAAGCCTTCGTCCGGGCCCGCGAGATCCTGGCGCACGTCGAGGACTCGCCCGAGCGCCAGGAGGCGTTGCGGCTGCTTGCCGACCGGCTCGACCTTCCGCGGGAGACGCTGGCGGGGCTGGCGCCCGCTCGGTCGAATGCCGTCCGCCGCCCGGTGGACGGGTCAACGCCCCGGCTGCTCGAGGCCGGGCTGCAACGTGAACGCGACCTGCTCGCCGCCGTCCTCCGTCATCCCGTGCTCGTCCCCGAGCTTGCCGCGCTGACGCCGGAGCACTTCGACGACCCTCTCCACCGACGGTTTCGCGAGGTGCTCGTGTCGGGTGCCGAGGAGGACGACGAGCTCGTCGCGCTGCGCGCGGAGCTGGGCGCCCGCGCGGACCGGGACGAGCTCGGCGAGCTGGCGGGGAAGCAGCTCATCCTGCGGCTGCACGAGCAGAAGCTCCGCCGGGACATCAGGACCCAGGGCGACGACCTCGTGAAGGTGACCGAGCTCCAGGCCCAGCTCGCCAAATTGCATTCAAAGCTCGCCGAGCTCGCCTGAGGTAGCCGTAACCGCGGCGCGGGCAGGGTTGCAGCTCCCCGGGTTGGACTCGAACCAACAACCCTCCGGTTAACAGCCGGATGCTCTGCCAATTGAGCTACCGGGGACGGCAGCGAGCGCGAAGTGTAGCCGCCCCCGAATCGGGCAGGAGACCGCCCGGCGCCGGAGAAGAGAGGAAGTTCCGTGCGCCGGACCTTCGTCATCCTCGCCGTCGCGTTGCTCGCTACCGCCACGGCCGGCCCTGCCGTGGCCGCGCAGAGCCCGAGCGTCGCCGCGCTGCAGGTCGCGCTGCGCTCGAAGGGGTTCTACATGGGCGCGGTCGACGGGATCTCCGGGCCGCAGACCCGCGATGCGCTGCTCCGCTTCCAGCGCACGCACGGCATCCGCGCGACCGGGAAGGTCGGGATGGCGACGCGGTGCAAGCTCGGCAAGCTCGGCGCGCCGCTCCTCGGCCAGCGGCAGCTCGCGAGCGGGCGCGTCGGCTGGGACGTCACCTCGCTCGAGTTTCGCCTCCGCTCGTTCGGGCTTCCCGCCAAGCGCGTGGATGGGAGATTCGACGCGGCGACCAGGGCTGCCCTTGTGCGATTCCAGCGAGCCCGACGGCTGACACCGGACGGCGTCGCCGGGGCGAAGACCTTCCGCGCGCTCGTGCGGGGCGGCTCGGCCGCCAGATCCGCGAGGACCGCCACGAGGGCGGCGATCGTGCATCGCGTGCGACCGGGGGAGGGCTTCAGCGCGATCGCGCGCCAGTACGGCGTGAAGCCAGCCTCGCTCGCGCGGGCGAACGGCCTCACGCTCCGGAGCACGATCGTCCCGGGGCAGCGCCTTCGCGTTCCCGGCAGGACGGTGCCGGTCCTGAGGGCCCCGACGCGCCCTCCGACGCCCGCCCCGACCCTCGTGCACACCGTGCAGCCGGGTGAGGGCTTCGTCGCCATCGCGCAGCGGTACGGCGTCGGTGCGACGGCGCTCGCGAGCGCGAACGGGCTCAGTCTCACGAGTGTGATCTCACCGGGCCAACGGCTTCGCGTTCCGGGCCGGGTCGCCGCGACCCGGCCCGCGAGGACGGCGGCCGCGAGTCAGCGCCACACGGTCGCGGCCGGTGAGAGCTTCTTCTCCATCTCCCAGCGCTACCACGTCAGCCCGTGGCGGCTCGCCCAGGTGAACCGCCTGTCCCTGATGGCGACGATCGTCCCCGGCCAACGGCTCGCGCTTCCGCAGGGCGCCCGGCTCGCGCCCGGTGGCACACCGGTCGACCGCGACACGGTGCGCGGCTCGCTCGACAAGTGGGCGGCCGTTTACGGGGTCGATCCGAAGCTCGCCCGCGCGCTGGCGTGGATGGAGTCGGGCTTCCAGGAGGACGTCACCTCGAGCGCCGGCGCGATCGGCGTGATGCAGCTCCTGCCCGAGACCTGGGAATGGGTCGACACGATCCTCCTTCGGCAGCCGACACCGCGGACGTACGACGGGAACGTTCGGGCGGGCATGCGGTACCTCCGCTGGCAACTGGACCAGTTCGGCGGCGACGTCAAGCTCGCGCTCGCGGGGTACTACCAGGGTGCGCGCGCCGTCCGCGAGCGGGGCCTCTTCGACGACACGAAGCAGTACGTCTCGGTGATCCTCCAGCTCTACGGCTCGGTCTGAGCGTCCGCGAGCCCAAGCTCGACAGCGGCCTCGCCCTCTACGCGAGCACGCGCCGGACTAGACCAGCTCGGCGACGGATGCGTAGGCGAGGCTCGCAGCCTCGTCGACCGGGAGCGACCAGAAGGCGTCGGGCGTCGAGAAGATCTCGACGTCCAGCGTCCCGTCCCAGCCCGCGCCACGGAGCGCGCGGACGATCTCCGCCGAGCGGCGCCCGGGCCCGGGAAGCGCGCGAACCCCCGGCGCCGGCTCGGGCAGCGCGTCGGCGACGTGGACGCCGGTGAAGCGTGGCGCGGCTGTCATCAGTGCCTCGTTCGTCTCGTGGCCGAGGTTGAAGGTGTCGGCCATGATCCCGACGTCATGGGCCTCGGCCTCGTCGAGCAGCTCGAGGGCCGCGGCGAGCGACGTCACGAACCCCGCGGTGTCGCGTTCAGCCGGGTGGATCGGCTCGAAGCCGAGTCGCACGCCTGCCTCGCGGGCCGCCGTCGCGGAGCGCCGGAGCCCGTCGATGACGATCTCCCGGCCTTCCGCTTCCGAGCGGCCGCCGAGCGGACCGCTCAGGCAGAGGACGCACTCGGGGTCGTAGGCGGCGAGGCGCCGGATCGATGTACAGATCGCCTCGATCCGCTCCTCGGGATCGGGCGGTCCCTCCATCCCCGGGATCGCGAGCTGCAGGAAAGACGGCACAGTCGGAATGCAGTTCGAGACCGTGAGCCCGTGGGGGCGGATCAGCTTCAGGTTGGCGGCGTCGTCGGCCGGGAGCTTCATCTCCCAGAGGCCGATGCCGTCGAATCCCGCGACCGCGTACGCGGCGACCTCCTGGGCAAAGGACGCATTCAGCGTCGAGATGGTGGAGAGCGACAGCTTCATGCGTCGTCGGTGGACATGCCCGACCGAAGTCGGACACCGTGTGCGTACACGTTCACGAGCGTCCTGGAAGCTTTGCAAGCAAACGGCGCGGCAGCGGCGGCTTCGTCAGCTCCTTCGCGACGAGGTAGCCCGAGCCCGCGCCCAGGCCAGGCCCGGGATGGGTGCTCGCGCCGACGTGCCACAGGTCTTCGACGGTCGTTCGGTGCCCCGGCGCCGCAGCGAACGGCCGCCAGAGGAGATTCTGGTCGAGCGCGCAGCTCCCGGCGTAGACGTCGCCGGCGACGAGGTTCGGGTTCAGCGCCTCGAGGTCGACGGGTGAGAGGACCTTGCGGGCAAGCGTCGCGGAGCCGAGGTTCTCCAGCGATTCGCCGAGCCGCGCGACGATTCGGTCTGCGTACGCCTCGCGCAACTCCTCGGTCCACGTCCCGTCGCCGACGTCGAGCTCGCCTGCAGCGTCACCGCGGACCGGCCCAGCCGGGAGCTCCTGGAGCTGGATCCAGACGATCCACTTACCGTCGGGCGCACGGGTCGGGTCGACGGCACACGGCTGACCGGCGACGATCGTTGCCTCGGCGGGCAGAAGCCCGCGCTCGGCCTCGTTCACGGCGCGCGAGACGCCGTCGAGCCCCGGCGTCACGTGGACGATCGCGGTGCGCCCGAGCCGCTCGGCGTCCGGCCCCTTCCAGCGCGGGGGCTCGTCGAGCGCGAGGTGGATCTGCATCCCGGCGCGGCCGTAGCGGTAGCGCGCGGCGGCGTCACGTACGTCGGACGCAACGTCGCTCGGGCGGAGGAGCGAGCCGTAGAGCTGGGTCGGCGTCACGCCCGCGACCACGGCCCGCGTCGCGCTGACCGTGTCGCCGTCGGCGAGCGCGACACCCGTCGCCCGGCCGCCGGAAACCGTGATCCGCGCGACCTCTGCGCCCGTCCGCAGCTCGCCGCCGGCGTCTCGCACGATGCCGGTGAGGGCCTCGACGAGCCGTGCGCCGCCGCCGACGGGCACCGGCATGCCTCCCAGCTGGACGGCGCAGGCGATCACCTGCGTCATGAACCCGGAGACGGCGTTGTCCGGCCCGAGCCCGGTGTGGAGCACCCAGGGCGCGAGCAGGCCGTGTGCCTCGGGTGCGCGGAACGTCCCGGTCGTCCAGTCCCGGCACGTCGAGAGCGCGTGGCCTGCGAACTCGAGCAGGCCGTGGCGGCCGAAGCGTCGCAGCATCTTCTGTCCGAGCCCGAGCCCGCTCGCCGACCAGAGCTCGGTGCCGAGGACGCCGAACGAGAGGTCGACGTTGGCCATGAACTCCTCGAACTGGCGCTGCCACGCGGCGCCGTCCCCGCTCGCGAGGCGGTCGAACTCGGCGACGTTTGCGTCCATCGTCGTCTGAAGGAACATGGCGCGCCCGTCGGGAAAGGCGGTTGCGGTCGGAAGCTCCGTATTGACGTACTCGAGGCCGCGACGGTGGAGCTCGTCGCCGAGCTCGGCGTACGCCGCCGATCCGGTGAAGAGGGGATGCCACGAGCTCAGAACCTCGTGCGTGAAACCGGGAAGCGTGTAGTCGGCCTCCGTGCGGATCGCGCCGCCGAGGCGATCCGAGCGCTCGAGCACGCAGACGCCCCAGCCCTCGCGCGCAAGCAGCGCGGCGGTCGTGAGCGTGTTGATGCCGGAGCCGACGAGGACGGCGTCGAACGTCGCCATACGGCAACTCTACGCACCGCGGGTTCCATTGACATGTCACCGGGGTCCTTGTGACAGAATCGGTCACATGCTGCTGCGAGAGGTTTCGTACGCGCGTCCGTCCACCGTCGAGGAGGCCGTCTCCCTTCTCACCGAGCACGACGGGGCGCGTGCTCTCGCAGGCGGACAGACGCTCGTCAACGTCATGAAGCAACGGGCCGCCTCGCCCGACGTCCTCGTCGACCTGGCCGATCTCGACGAGCTCCGCGCGATCTCGGTCTCCGGGACGACGCTCGAGATCGGCGCGATGGCGACGCTTGCCGCGATCATGCGCTCGTCCGAGGTCGACGTGAGCCGCCCGATCCTTGCCACGACCGCGGCGACCGTCGCCGACGTCCAGGTGCGGAACCGAGGGACCCTCGGCGGGAACATCTGCGTCAACGACCCGACGAACCACTTTCCGCCGCTCCTCGTCGCGCTCGGTGCATCCATGACGATCCGGAGTGCCACCGGCGAGCGCGTGGTCACCGCGGAGGAGTTCTTCGTCGGGGTCTTCGAGACCGCCGTCGGGGAAGGTGATCTGCTGACCAGGATCAGCGTTCCGGCGGCCGGGAAGGGCACGGGCGACGGCATGGCGGGGGTGACGCTCGGCGCGCACGGCACCTACGTGGCAAATGCCGCGGCCTCGGTCGTCGACGGCACGTGGCGGATCGCGCTCGGCTGCGTCGGTGCCGTCCCGCACAGGGCCACGGCCGTCGAGTCGGCGCTCGAGGGGACCGACGTCGACGAGGCAGCCGTCCGGTCGGCCGTCGAGGGCCTCGGCGACACACTCGATCCGCCGGCGGACGTCCATGCGTCGGCCGAGTACCGGCGCAGCCTGGCCGAGACGTCGACCGTGCGGGCCGTCCTACAGGCCGCCGAGAAAGCGAGGGGATGACGTGGCGACGACGCCGGTCTCCGAGAAGGTCGTGACAGTCAGCGTGAACGGCACGACCTACGAGTACGAGGTGCCCACGCGCCGCCTGCTCGTGCACTTCCTGCGTGACGACCTCGCTCTGACCGGCACGCACATCGGCTGCGATACGGGTAGCTGCGGCGCGTGCACGGTTCACCTGAACGGCGTGCCCGTGAAGAGCTGCGCCGTGCTCGCCGTCCAGGCGGACGGCGCGGCCGTGACAACGGTGGAGGGACTCGGCGGCGAGGAGCTGACACCACTCCAGCAGTCTTTCTCCGATCACCACGCGCTCCAGTGCGGCTACTGCACGCCGGGGATGCTGATGAGCGCTGCCGCGCTTCTCGACGAGAACCCGAGCCCGAGCGAGGAGGACGTCAAGATCGCCCTCCAGGGCAACATCTGCCGCTGCACCGGGTACTGGAACATCGTCGAGGCCGTCGTCGCCGCCGGGAAGGGGGCCGCATGACGACCACCGAGACAGAGACCACGACGACCCCCACGATCCAGAAGGGCTACGTCGGCCAGAACGTCCCGCGCAAGGAGGACCGCAGGCTCGTCCAGGGCCAAGGGACGTTCTTCGACGACGTCAAGCGGCACGGGATGGGCT
The DNA here is from genome assembly GCA_035716065.1 of Gaiella sp. GTDB lineage: Bacteria > Actinomycetota > Thermoleophilia > Gaiellales > Gaiellaceae > Gaiella. The sequence continues at coordinate 3,714 of DASTKF010000203.1, read as the reverse complement.
ACGTCCATTTCCTCCGCTCCCCCTACGCCCATGCGCGGATCGCCTCGATCGACGTCAGCGCCGCGCTCGAGCTTCCCGGCGTCTACGGGACGCTGACCGGAGACGAGGTCGCGATCCTGACCGAGCCGTTCTTCCAGATCGCGGCCGAGCCCGGCGCGAACGTCAGGGACTACGCGCTCGCCGTCGGCAAGGTGCGCTACCTCGGCGAGCCCGTCGTGGCGGTCGTGGCCCAGACGCGCGAGCTTGCCCGCGACGCCTCGGAGCTCGTGATGGTCGACTACGAGCCGCTCGACGTCGTCGTCGACGCCCGCAAGGCCCTCGAGCACGGCTCCCCGGTGCTCCACGAGGAGTGCGGTGGAAACATCTCGTACTCCGGCCTGTGGGAGTGGGGCGACGTCGACAAGGCGTTCGCGGAGGCCGATCACGTCGTCAAGATCTCGGAGCTCCACTTCGACCGCTTCAACTCGACGCCGCTCGAGACGAACGGCGCGCTCGTCGAATACAACCGCGGTACCGGCCAGTGGACGCTCACCTGCAACAACCAGTTCCCCGGCTTCGCGGCGATCATGATGGCGCCCGCGCTCCGGGTGGGAGCCAACAAGCTGCGCTTCGTCACCCAGGACATCGGCGGCGCGTTCGGGAACAAGATCACGACGCATCCGCAGCTCGTGGCGCTCTGCCTGCTCGCCCGCAAGCTCGGGCGCGCGGTGCAGTGGACCGAGTGGCGGACGGACTTCCACCAGTCGATGTCTCACGGCAACGAGCGCTGGTTCCTCGATACCGAGGTCGCGGTGATGGCCGACGGCACGATGACGGCGTTCCGGACGAAGGCGCTCGACGACGCGGGCGCGTACCTCCGCTACGAGCCGCTCGGCGGCGTCATCTGGTCGCAGGTCGCGCCCGGGATGTACGGCTGGCGCAACCTTCGTCTCGACTTCACGCAGGTGATGACGAACAAGGCGCCCTGCTCGCCGAACCGCGGCTACTCGCGCATGCAGCAGCTCTGGTTCACCGAACGGATCGTCGACGTCGTCGCCCACGAGCTCGGCTTCGACCGCGTCGAGCTGCGCAAGAAGAACTACGTGCAGCCGGAGCAGATGCCGTACGAGACGCCGAACGGGTGCGTCTACGACTCCGGCGACTACCCGAGGGCGCTCGACGTCGTGCTCGACCTGATCGGCTACGACACGATCGAGGAGCGCCGCAAGGACGCTGCGGCGCGCGGCAAGCTCCTCGGCTTCGGGATCGGCTCGACACTCGACTCGGGGACGAACAACTTCGGCCAGTCCCAGCTGCTGAACCCGGAGCTCCAGTTCTCGGGGAACAACGAGGTGGCGACGGCGAAGCTCGACTTCTTCGGAGAGATCGTCGTCACGCTCGGCACCGTTCCCCAGGGTCAGGGCCACGAGACGACCGCGGCGCAGATCGCGGCGGACATCCTGGGCTGCGACGTGGACATCATCGAAGTCCGGGCGGGACACGACGATTACTGGAACTCGCATGCCGGCTTCTCCGGGACGTACGCGAGCCAGTTCGCGGTCACCGGGCTCGGCGCGGTGAAGGGCGCAGTCGAGGAGCTCGCCCACCAGATGAGGACGCTCGCGTCGATGGTCCTCCAATGCTCTGTCGACGACATCGAGCTCGCCGAGGGCTTTGCGCGGATGAAGGAGAACCACGAGGCGGCACTGCCGTTCATGGCGCTCGGCGCGATCCCCAACATGAACAACGCCGGCTTCCCGATCGACCCGCCCCAGATGAACGCCCGGTTCGTGTTCCGCCCGCAGTTCGACGTGCCGGACAAGGAGAAGAAGTTCGGCAACCTGACGCTGACGTACTCGATGCAGATCCACGCCTGCGTCGTCGAGGTCGACCCGGAGACCGGCGTGTACGAGATCGTCGACTACGCGGCGGTGGACGACTGCGGTGTGCGGGTCAACCCGAAGATCGTCGAAGGCCAGGTGATGGGTGCGACCGCGCAGGCAATCGGCGCGGCGATGTTCGAGGTGTTCGCCTACGACGACGAGGGCAACCTGCTGACGCCGAACTTCTACGACTACCACGTCCCGCACACGCTGGACATGCCGCCGCTCAAGACGGCGGCGATCGAGACGCCGTCGCCGTTCACGTCGCTCGGCACGAAGGGGATGGGCGAGGGTGGCGGCGGAGGGATCCACTGCGTCAGCGCCGCGCTCCAGGACGCGCTCATGACGTCCGGGCGGGCGATCGTGACGTCGAGCCACAACCCGTACCACCGCGTCTGGGAGATGATTCGCCACCCGGAGCGGTCCCGCGAGAAGGTGGAGGTGGTGTCACTGTGAAGCTCGAGGGCACGAAGGAGTTCGACGCACCCCGCGAGGTCGTGTGGAGCGTGATCAACGACCCATCGAAGATGGCCAACACGATGCCGGGCGTCGAGAGCTTCGAGATCGCGGACGATACGCACTGGAGCGCCAAGGTGAAGGTGCCGCTCGGTCTCGGCGGCCTGAAGATGTCGATCGCGTTCACGAAGCTCGAGGAGCGGCCGCTCGAGTTCGCGTCGCTGAACGCGAAGGGTCAGGGCGTCGGCGCGCTGATGAACATGACGACGTCGTTCACGCTCTCCGGCGAGGGCGAGAAGACCTCGATGGGCTGGGAGGCCGACGTCAAGATCGCCGGCCCCGTCGGCTCGATGGGCCAGCGCGTCCTCCAGCCGATCATCAACCAACAGGTCGGGAACGTGCTCGCCTCGCTCGAGGCCGAGGTGCTGGCGGCGAAGGCCTCCGCGTAGAGGTACCGCGCGACGGCAGTCCCCGCGACGAGTTGCTCGAGCGAACAGTCCGGCTCGCGGTCGCAGCCGAGGCGGTGAGCTCAGGCGTCGGCGGGGAGGAGCGTGAAGGCGGGCTCGCCCGTCAGCGGACTCATGGCGCGAAAGTGGCGCTCGTCGAACGTTGCGATCCCAGTCGTGTCGAGGCGTGCCGCGAGGGCGACGAGCGACGCGTCGGTGAGACTGATCCCGAGGTCGCCGTAGCGGTCGGCGACGTCGACCATCGTGTCGACGATCCCCGGCCACCACTCGATCAGGAAGCTGCCGGAGGCGACCTCGCGCCGCCACGCGGCCGATCCCCTGACCCCGGCGCGTCTCACCAGGCAGTCGACCTCGGCCACGACCAGAGGTGAGGTCACGAGCTCGTCGTCGACGGACGGGTACCACGTGACGGCTTCCTGGTGTCGACCGTCGCGGCGGTCGAGCAGCGCGTAGACGACGGACGTGTCGAGGACGATCAACCCCGGCCGAAGCCCTCGGCCAGATAACGATCGACGTTGTCGGCGACGTCGCCTGGGCCCTCGATGGTCCCGATCGCCGTGATGCGCGGCCGGTCGACGGACACCGAGCGGCGCAGTGTCTCGCGAATCAGCTCCGCCTTGGTCACGCCCGTCGCCGCCGCACGCCGCGCGAGCGCACGGTCGAGCTCGACCTCGAGGTAGATGCTCGTCTTCTTCACCCTATATAGGGTACCATATCAGCAGGAAGTCGACTGACGAGCCTCGCCGGTCCGGCTGTCGCAGCGCGCGGCGATATCGTTCGCCGTGCAGTGGGGCGCCGCGTGCGGGATCGGGCCGACGAGCTCGAGCGGGGCCGGGAGGCCTACGCCAGGCGCGCGTGGGTCGAGGCTCACGAGTGTCTCTGCGCCGCGCACGACAACGGGCCTCTCGACCCGTCGGACCTCGAGCTAC
>DASTKF010000202.1:0-11459 GCA_035716065.1 Gaiella sp. | reverse complement strand
CGAGCGTGACCGGCGCGAAGCCCGCCGCGAAGAAGCTCGCGGCGCTGTTCGGCTCGGCGGACGCCGTGAAGCTCGTCCCCAAGATCCGCAAGCTCTCGAACGGCTCGATGCTCGTCGTCGTCCTCGGCCAGACGTTCCACGGGCGGCTCGCGTCCGCGCCGATCGACCAGACACCGCAGCGTCAGCCCGCAAATGTCGTCTCGGGCGCGAGCGCGACCGTCGACCTCCTGCGCCGCTACCGGCAGCAGATCGACTTCCCGCTGATGGTGCCGACCCGGATCGAGCGCTCGTCCTGGATCGACTCCGAGATGCCGATCCGCGTCTACAAGATCGATCCCGACAAGAAGCGCTCCGCGGTGCGGCTGACCTACCGCGTCGGCGGCAACCAGTACTGGGGGGTCCAGATGACCGACTGGAAGGATGCGCCGGTGCTCGCGGGCCGCAACTTCGTCCGCAAGATCGGCGGCCGCCGGTACGAGCTGTACTACAACGGCCCGCACTTGCACATGGTGGTTCTCAATACCGACGGCGCGACGTACTGGGTCGTCAACACGCTGCTCGACCGGCTCTCGAACGAGACGATGATCGCGATCGCGAAGGGCCTCCGGCCGCTCGCGAAGGTCGCGAAGTCGTAGAGGCCCCAGCGACTATCCTGCGGCCCGACATGGCCGACCAGGGCAAACGCATCGCCGTCTTCGGCGCGGGGTACGTCGGGCTCGTGACGGGCGCGTGCTTCGCCGAGCTCGGACACCGCGTCACCGTGAGGGATGTGATCCCCGAGCGGATCGAGGCGCTCCGACGTGGCGAGGTGCCGATCTTCGAGCCCGGGCTGGAGGATCTTCTCGAGCGGAACCGCGAGCGGCTGTCGTTCACGCTCGACGTCGCGGAGGCGATCGACGGCGCCGAGTTCGTGTACGTCGCGGTCGGGACGCCGCCCACCTACTCGGGCGACGCCGACCTCTCCGCCGTCTGGACGGTGATCGACGAGCTGCCGGCGGTCGATCACCGCGTGGTGGTCGCGATGAAGTCGACCGTGCCCGTCGGGACGGGCGAGAAGGTACGGCACCGCCTCGACGAGCGCGGGCTCGCGCATGTCGGCTACGTCTCCAATCCGGAGTTCACCGCCGAGGGCACAGCCGTCCGGGACTTCATGGAGCCCGACCGGATCGTCGTCGGGGCCTTCGAAGAGGCCGACGGCGACGCGGTCGAGGCGCTCCATCGCGGCATCGAGGCGCCGGTCGTGCGATCCGACGTCGCCTCGGCCGAGATGATCAAGCTGGCCGCGAACGCGGCGCTGATGACGCGGATCTCGTTCATCAACGAGATCGCGAACGTGTGCGAGGCGACCGGCGCCGATGTCGTCAAGGTCGCGGAGGGCATCGGCCATGACCGCCGAATCGGCAAGAGCTTCCTCCGGGCGGGGGTCGGCTTCGGCGGCAGCTGCTTCCCGAAGGACTCCCTCGCCCTGAAGCAGCTCGCCGCGAGCTCGGGATACCACTTCCAAGTGCTGAACGCCGTGATCGAGGTGAACGAGCTCCAGAAGCGCCGGGTGATCGGCAAGCTCAAGCAGCGTCTCGGAGCCCTGCGGGGCAAGCGCATCGCGCTGCTCGGCCTCGCGTTCAAGCCGAACACCGACGACACGCGAGAGGCACCCGCCTTCGTGCTGGCGGGCCGGCTGCTCGCCGAGGGCGCCGACGTCGTCGCGTGGGACCCGGTCGCGCACGCGGGCGGCCTGCACGGCGTCGAGCAGGTCGCGACCGTCGACGACGCCGCCCGGGGCGCGGACGCCGTCGTCCTCGTCACCGAATGGCCCGAGCTTGCAGACGTCGACTGGACGGCGGTCGCGGCGCGCATGCGCACGCCTCTCTTCGTCGACGGTCGCAACATGCTCGACCCCGAGACGATGCGCGCGGCAGGCTTCACGTACGACGGAATCGGCCGCGCGGCCGCCGTCGAGCGCTGATGGAGGCGATCGTCCTCGCGGGCGGCAAGGCAGAGCGGCTCGGCGACGTCGCGGGAGGTCTCCCGAAATCACTCGTCCCGGTCGGCGGCAGGCCGCTGCTCGCGTGGCAGGTCGGCCGGCTCGCCGCCGCGGGCGTCGACCGCGTGATCATCAGCTGCGTCGGCGGGCAGGAGGACGTCTTCGTCGACGGGCTCGGCGAGGTCGGCGTGGAGCTCGTCTGCGCTGGCGAGCCCGAGCGGCTCGGGCGTGGGGGCGGCATCCGTTACGCGGCCGGCTTCCGCCGCGACGAGGGCGACGTGCTCGCGATGAACGGCGACGAGCTCGTCGACGTCGACTTCGGCGCGTTGCTGGAGCGCCACCGCTCGACCGGCGCCGCGGCGACCGTCACCGTCGCACAGCCTCCGTCCCAGTTCGGGCAGGTCGACCTGACCGACGACGACGTCGTGACGGGCTTCCACGAGGTCTCGCGCGTCCCGTACTGGGTCAACTGCGGGATCTACGTGCTGTCCGAGGAGGCGCTCGCACGGTTCCCGGAGAAGGGCGACCACGAGAGCACTGCCTTTCCGAAGCTCGCCTCGGAGGGAAAGCTGCGCGCCTTCCGGCACGCGGGGCTCTGGCTGACGGTCAACACGCCGAAGGAGCTTCGTCGCGCCGACGAGTACGTCGCCGCGCACCAGGAGTGGCTCGCATGAGCAGCCGCTTCGCGGTCGAGCCACGCCGTGTCGAGAAGCCCTGGGGCTGGGAGCTCGTCTGGGCCGAGACTGAGCACTACGTCGGCAAGCTCCTCTTCGTCCGCGCGGGGCAGTCGCTGAGCCTGCAGTACCACGAGGTGAAGGACGAGTCGTGGCTCGTGCAGCAGGGGCGCGCCGCGCTCGAGCTGGGCGAGGTCGGAGGCGAGCTCGAGAGGGTCGAGATCGGCCCCGACGACGTGTTCCGCTACCGCCCGCGTACCGTGCACCGCGTGACCGCGATCGAGGACACGCTCATCGTCGAGGTCTCGACGCCACACCTCGACGACGTGGTTCGCCTCGAGGACCGCTACGGCCGCGAAGGAACATCCGCGCCCTGAGCCGGACCGCCCTTCATACCTTCACCTACGCCGAGCGTCCCGATCTCGCCGCGCGGACCGGCGAGGTCGAGGACACGATGGCGTCGTTCATGGGGCACGGCGAGGTGGCGCTGCGCTACTGGCACCTCCTGCGCCCCGAGCTGCCCGAGTTGCAGCTCGTGCTCTGGGACGAGGAGCGCGACGCCGTCGTCGGCCACGCGCGCACCCTTCCCGCGCGGGTGGCCGAGGGCCTGCCGGGCGGCGTCGACGACATGCTCGAGGCGTGGTTCGGCGAGGGCGGACGGCCGGAGCCCGACGTCCTCTCCGCGATGGTCGCCGTGGTCGACCGCGGCCGCCAGGGTGAGGGTCTCTCGACGCATCTCGTGGAGGCGATGCGCGCCCTTGCCCGCGAGCACGGCTATCCGGCGCTCGTCGCGCCGGTCCGTCCGACGTGGAAGGAGCGCTACCCGCTCATCCCGATGGAGCGCTACGCGAGGTGGACGCGGGACGACGGCCTGCCCTTCGATCCTTGGCTGCGGGTGCACGCGAAGCTGGGCGCCGAGCTCCTGGGGGTCTGCCCGGCCTCGATGCGGATCGAAGGCAGCATGGCGGAGTGGGAGGAGTGGACGGGGCTCGCCTTCCCCGACGACGGCGACTATCTCGTCCCGGGCGCCCTCGTCCCCGTGCGCGTCGAGGCCGGTCACGGCGTCTACGTCGAGCCGAACGTCTGGATGCGTCACGAGGCCTGACCCGTACCGTACCTTGACAAAACTGTGGTAAGGTTCGGCCGTGTTGCCGACCTTCACCGTCAGCCAGGCCGCCGAACGCACCGGCTGGTCGCCTCGGATGCTCCGCTACCTCGAGTCCACCGGGCTCGTCGTCCCGGCCCGGAGCGCGTCGGGCTACCGGCGGTACGGGGACCACGACCTGGAGCTTCTCCGCGGGCTGGCCGAGTTGCGGCGCCGGTTCGACGTCGAGCTCGACGACGTAGCGTTCGTCGTCCGGTTGCGGCGCGACACGAAGCTGCGGACCGCCGTCGAAGCCTGGCTCGACGGGGCGACCGTCCCGGCCGAGGGGGCGAGCGAAGCCGACTGGATCGCCTGGGAGCAGCGCAAGCACGAACAGCTTCTCGTAGCCTGATACGACAACAGAGAGAGGAACGATGGCCACGACCACCAAGCACGACGTCAAGGACCTCGCGCTCGCACCGGAAGGCGTGCGGCGGATCGAGTGGGCCGACCGGCAGATGCCGGTGCTCGCCGCGATCCGCGAGCGCTTCGAGCGCGAGCAGCCGCTCAGCGGCTACCGCGTGTCGGCCTGCCTCCACGTCACCACCGAGACCGCGAACCTGATGCGGACACTCAAGGCGGGCGGGGCGGACGTCGTCCTCTGCGCGTCGAACCCGCTCTCGACCCAGGACGACGTCGCCGCGGCGCTCGTCTCGGAGTACGGGATCGGGACGTTCGCGATCAAGGGCGAGGATCACGACACCTACTACGCGCACCTCGAGGCCGCGATCGACCATCGCCCGCACGTGACGATGGACGACGGCGCCGACGTGATCGGCATCCTCCACTCGGCCCGCCGCGAGCAGCTCGGCGACGTGATCGCCGGCACCGAGGAGACGACCACCGGTGTGATCCGCCTCCGCGCGCTCGAGCGCGATGGCAAGCTCGGCTTCCCGGTGATCGCGGTCAACGAGGCGAAGACCAAGCACCTCTTCGACAACCGCTACGGCACGGGGCAGTCGACGATCGACGGGATCATCCGCGCGACGAACGTGCTCCTCGCCGGACGGACCTTCGTCGTCGCCGGCTACGGGTGGTGCGGCCGCGGCGTCGCGATGCGGGCCAAGGGGCTCGGCGCACACGTCGTCGTTACCGAGGTCGACGCGATGAAGGCGCTCGAGGCCGTGATGGACGGCTTCCAGGTGATGCCGATGGCGAAGGCCGCCGAGATCGGCGACATCTTCGTCACCGCGACGGGCGACAAGCACGTCATCGCCCGCGAGCACATCGACCGCCTGAAGGACGGCGCGATCCTCGCGAACACCGGCCACTTCAACGTCGAGATCGACATCCCGGCGCTCCGCTCGCTCGCCACCGACACGCGCGAGGCCCGTCAGTTCGTCGAGGAGTTCACGCTTGCGAACGGCCGCAAGGTGTACCTCCTGGCGGAGGGCCGCCTCGTCAACCTCGCCGCGGCGGAGGGGCACCCTGCCCAGGTGATGGACATGTCGTTCGCCAACCAGGCGCTCGCCGCCGAGCACGTGATCACGAACGCCGCCTCGCTCGAGCGGACGGTCTACGACGTGCCGAAGGAGATCGACGACGAGATCGCGCGCCTCAAGCTCGCGACGATGGGCGTCGCGATCGACCAGCTGACGGAGGAGCAGGCCGCCTACCTCGCCTCGTGGGACGAAGGGACTTGAGGGCGGCTGGTGTCCGACTTCAAGTCGGACACCAGAGAAATGCGGCAGGCGTGGGGGCGAGGCTAGTCTCGCCCCCACGCATGTCCGAGCTCGAACCGCACCGGATCGTCCGGCTCGAGGACGACGCCGTCGTCGTCCTCGACCAGCGGCTGCTTCCCGGCGAGGAAGCCGACCTTCGTTGCTCGACCGCGGCCGAGCTCGCCGAGGCGATCCGGGTGCTCGCCGTGCGCGGGGCGCCTGCGATCGGGGTCGCCGCCGCGTACGGCATGGCGCTCGCGGCCGAGCGCGGCGACGACCTCGACATCGCGTTCGAGACGCTCTCGGCCTCGCGGCCGACGGCGGTCAACCTCCGCTGGGCGCTCGACGCAATGCGCGACGACCCGACGCGCGAGCGCGCCGAGCGCATCCACGCCGACGAGGTCGAGCGCTGCCGGCGGATGGGCGAGCACGCCGTCGAGCTGTTCCCGGCGGGCGCGCGTGTGCTGACGCACTGCAACGCCGGTGGCCTCGCAACGGGTGGCTACGGAACCGCCGTCGGTGCGATCCGGGCCGCCTACGAGGCGGGACTGGTCGCGCAGGTCTGGGTCGACGAGACGCGCCCGCTCCTGCAGGGCGCGCGGCTCACCGCCTGGGAGCTCGAGCAGCTCGGGATCCCGCACGCCGTGATCGTGGACGGCGCGGCTGCGTCGCTGATGGCGCGGGGCGAGGTCGACCTCGTGGTGACCGGGGCCGACCGTATCGCGGCGAACGGCGACACGGCGAACAAGATCGGAACCTACGCGCTCGCCGTTCTCGCACGGCACCACGGCCTTCCGCTCGTGGTCGTCGCGCCAACCTCGACCCTCGATCCTGCCGCCGCCACCGGTGACGAGATCCCGATCGAGGAGCGCGACCCCGGCGAGGTGACACAGCGCTTCGCGGCCCGGAATCCCGCCTTCGACGTCACGCCGGCAGAGCTGGTCTCCGCGATCGTGACCGAGCTCGGCGTGCATCGGGCGCCGTACGCGGAGTCTCTCCCGCGCGAGACCGCCGCCGCACGATGATCCTCGACGAGGTCGACGCGGGCACGCGAACGGTGCTCGAGCGCTTCGGGTTCGACCCGGAGACCTTCGAGACACTGCGGGAGAAGGTCGCGTCGGGCGAGCTGTCGGCCGCTGCGAACGTCGCGCGCGGCTCGGTCGAGCCGCCGCGCGAGGAGGACGTCGCGCGACTTCCCGCGCCGGGCTCCGGCGACTGGAGCGATGCGCGCGCGGCCGGGGTCGAGGTGCTCCGGGCCGGTGGCGTCGCTCAGGTGGTGCTCGCCGGCGGGATGGCGACGCGCTTCGGTGGCGTCGTCAAGGGCGCGGTCGAGGCGGTGGACGGTCGCAGCTTCCTCTCGTGGAAGCTCGGCGAGACCGCTCGGCTCGCCGAGGCCCTCGGCGTCGAGGTGCCCGTCGCCCTGATGACGAGCTTCCAGACCGAGGACGAGACGCGTGTTCACGTCCGAGGGCTCGGCGTGCCCGAGCCGCTCTGGTTCTCGCAGTCCGTCTCGCTGCGCCTGACCGAGCACGGCGAGCTCTTCCTGGACGACGGCCGCCCCTCGCTCTACGCGCCGGGCCACGGCGACCTGCTCGGCGCCCTCCGCCGTTCGGGCACTCTCGCGTCGCTGCGTGAGCAGGGGGTCGAGCACGTCACCGTGTCGAACGTCGACAACCTCGGCGCGCGCCTCGACCCCGTCGTCCTCGGCGCACACGTGCTCGCCGGACGCCCGATGACCGCCGAGGTCGCGCGCAAAGAGGGTGACATGGGCGGCGCGCCGGCCCGCGTCGACGGCCGGCTCGGCCTGCTCGAGGGCCCCCAGTTCCCCGCCTCCTTCGACCAGGACCGGATCACCGTCTTCAACACGAATACGACGACGTTCGCCCTCGACGCGATCGACCGCGAGTTCGATCTGGAGTGGCTGTACGTCCGGAAGCTCGTCGACGGGCGGGCGGCCGTGCAGCTCGAGCGGCTGTACCACCAGGTCGCGTGGGAGCTCGAGGCGACCTTCCTCGAGGTGCCGCGCGCGGGCGATCGCGGCCGCTTCTTCCCGATCAAGGAGCCCGAGGACCTCGGACGCGCGCGTCCTGTTCTCCGCGAGATGCTCACGGCGTCCGTGCTCGACTAGAGGCTTGAGCGCCCCCTGTTGCGGGGTAGGCGGGTCGGCCGTGGTAATTCCTCGTGCGGAGCGTTACGATCGTTGCACTGCGGCATCGGGGGTCCGGAGGAGGGCACCGTGCCGAGCAACGCCCGGCAGGCAGGACGCCACGCCGACGAGGGTCGCCGACCCCCGACGGGAAGCCTTGCGGCACCGCGCGCCCGCCGAGGGCCGAACGGCGGCTGAGGCAGAACATGGCCGAGTACCAGGAGCTCCGGCTCCGCTTCGAGCGGATTCGCGAGACCGGCGAATACCGGGTGTTCGCGTCGGGGCCGGCCGGCGAGGCCGTCGGGTCGTTCGCGCTGCCGTACTCCGACGTCGAGATCGAGAACCTCGTGCTGAGGCTGAGCCGGCCGCGCGGTGGCGTCCGCCGGATCGACTCGTCCGACCTCGAGCTCGTCCGCGGCTTCGGCGGCGGCCTCTTCGACGCCGTGTTCAACGGGCGCGTGCGTGACGTCTACCGCTCGTCGCTCGCCTCCGCGCGGGGGGAGGGCTGTGGCATGCGCATCTCGCTCGCGTTCACCGGAACGCCCGAGCTCATGCACGTGCCCTGGGAGTACCTCTACGACGATCCGGCGTTCCTCTCGATCTCGATGTGGACGCCGGTCGTCCGCTACCTCGACCTCGCCTCGACCCGGCGGCCGCTCCGGGTCGAGCCGCCGCTTCGGATCCTCGGGATGGTGAGCAGCCCCGCCGACCTCGCCCGACTCGACGTCGGGCAGGAGCGCTCGAAGGTCGAGGAATCGCTCGCCGGCCTCGTGCAGCAGGGCGCAGTCGAGATCGACTGGCTCGAGCAGCCGACGCTCCAGGCGCTCCAGCGCGGGCTGCGGCGTGCCGACTACCACGTCTTCCACTACGTCGGACACGGCGGCTACGACCGCGGGAGCGACGACGGCGTGCTCGCGCTGGAGGACGGCACGGGGAGGAGCCGCCTCGTGAGCGGGATGGAGCTCGGCACGATCCTCGCCGACGAGATGACGCTGCGCCTCGCGGTGCTCAACGCGTGCGAGGGCGCACGGAGCTCGGCCGACGACCCGTTCTCGGGCGTTGCGACGAGCCTCGTTCGGCGCGAGATCCCTGCGGTCGTCGCGATGCAGCTCCAGATCACCGACCGCGCCGCGATCACGTTCGCCTGCGAGCTGTACTCCGCCCTCGCCGACGGCTACGCGGTCGACGCGGCGCTCGCCGAGGCCCGGAAGGCGATCTTCGCCGACGACAACGAGCTCGAGTGGGCGACGCCGGTGCTCTTCATGCGCGTTCCCGACGGGCGGATCTTCGACGTCGCTGCGCGCGTCACAACCCATGAGCCCGTTCCGGAGCCTTCGGTCGGGGTGATGGCGTCGCCTGCCATCGAGCCGGCCGACGTCGAGATCGAGGCAGACGCGGCTCCGCTGGTGGCGGAGCGCGAGCCGTCCGCGCCGCGGTCGAAGCAGGAGCCCGAACCCGATCCGGTGGCCGTCTCGTGGCCGCGTCCGGTCGACGCGGAACCGCGGGCCGACGTCACACCGACCCGTGTCCCGGGCACGTACGTCGCGCTGCTCGCGAGCGCCGTCCTGGTGCTCGCGCTCGGCATCGTCGTCCCCTGGGACTCCGATGGGAGGTCGCTGATCACGCCACACTTCGGCCCGCTGGCCGATTCGACTGGTGGAATCTTCACGGCGCTCTCGCCGCTCGCCGTCGTGCTCGTCGCCGCCGTGGCCACCGTGATGGCCGCACGGGCACGCCGGCTGCAACTGGCTGCCGGCCTCCTCATCGCGTGCGGGATCGCTGCGACGGCGAAATACCTCGGTGTGCTCGGGCGAGCAGGGAATCCCGGCTTCGGTCAGGACGTCGAGCCCGTGAGCGTGCTCGTCTTCTGCCTCGTCGTGGCGTCGTCGATCGCGCTGATCGTGATCGGGATCCAGCTCGCCCAGGCAGCGGGGGCGCGCCTCGGCCGCGACGCGAGGAGCACGCGCGCGACCGGACTGATGCTCGGGGCCGCGGGATTCCTGACCCTGGCCGGCTGCCTCGTGCCGTTCAACACCGGCGGTACCGACCTGCCATCGCGCGCCGTCGTCCCGGACGAGGGGGCGTTCTCGTTCGACGCCGTCGTCGGCGGGCTCGCCCTCCTCGGCCTGGCGCTCTGCGTGCAATACCTGCCGCGGTGGCTCGCGGCCGGAATGGTGCTCGCGCTCGCGCTCGAGAGCGCCGCCCTCTGGATCAGGTACCTCGGCGTCCCCGTGGCACAGTCGAGCGACGTGGGCGGGTTCGCGCTCGGCGGCCTGCTCGGCTTGATGGGTGCTGCGCTCGCGCTCGTGGTCGGTTTTCGGCTCGTCCGCGGCGGAAGCGGTCGGGCCGATGCGTCGGACGCACCGGGGTAGTCGGACACGAATCCGGCTCCGTCTCGGTGCAGAGTCGTCACACATCTCGGCCTAGCGTCGGGTCATGGGCTTGCTCGGGATGCTCCTGCCGGCACGCTGCGCGGGGTGCGGCGTTCCCGGAGACGCGCTGTGCGAGAGGTGCCTCGCGTCGGTCGTCCGGATCGGCCCGCCGGTGTGCGAGCGGTGCGGCTGCCCCGGCGCATGGCCGGTTCGCCGGTGTGTCGAATGTACGGGGCGGAGGCTCGCCTTCACGAAGGCGCGGGCCGCGATCGTCTACGACGGAGTGACAAGGCCGCTCGTCTCGGGGTGGAAGGAGCGAGGGCGGCGCGACCTCGTCGAGCCGTTCGCCGCGCTCGTCGAGGAGGTCGTCGCCCCGCCGTCCGTCGACGCGGTCACGTTCGTGCCCGGAGACAGAGAGCGTGGCCGCGACCGCGGACACGTCCCTGTGGCCCGGCTCGCCCACGCGCTCGCCGACCGCTGGGATCTGCCCGTCGTGCGGCTGCTCGCCCGCAGCGGACCATCGTCGCGGCAGGCTGGGCTCTCGCGGGCCGACCGCCGGGCGAACGTCCGTGACCTCTTCGTCGCGCGCCGCGAGGCGCACGGGAGGCTCGTCCTCGTCGACGACGTCTATACGACGGGAGCCACCGCGGCCGCGTGCGCGACGACCCTGCTGCGGGCCGGAGCCCGATCGGTCGAGGTCGTTTGCCTGGCGCGGGCCGTGCGCTAGCGTTGGCGTACTGGACAGACGACGAGGAGGTGCCATGCGACTCCAGGTCACCGTGCGGCGTGGACACGTGAGCGACGATGTCCGGAGCTACGTGGAGGCGAAGTTCGCAAAGCTTGGCAAGCGCCTCCACGAGTCGACGCTCGTCGAGGTCGTCCTCGATCGGGAGCGGAACCCGCGGATCACCGACGACCACGTCGTCGAGGCGGAGCTCCACGTGAAGGGGCCGAACCTCCACGGACGCGAGGCGGCCCAGACGTTCGAGGCCGCGGCCGACCGGCTCGTCGATCGACTCGAACGGTCGATCGAGCGAGAGCGGGACAAGAAGGTGCAGGAGCCGCGGCGCCGCGCGCAGGCCGCCGAGCACCCCGAGCCGGTGCCGGTCGAGCAGATCGAGCAGGCGCTCCGCACCGGCGACTGAGGTGCCGCTGCCGCACGATCCCGGGCCGCATTGGGGCGAGGTCGGGATCCACGGGCTCCACCGCCATCGCGAATGGGACGCCGTCGCGACGGTCGATGCCCTCGATCTCGTGGGCGAGGACGCGTGGTTCGTCGTGCTCGACTCCGGCGAGGTCATCGCCGAGGAGGGCGAGATCGACGCGCGCCTCGTCTCGTCGATCGCGCTCGCGGCTCCGTTCCGGGCACACGCGGTCAGGCGTGACGTAGGAATCTGGGTGGTCGGGGCCTCGAGGATCCGGACCGTCGCGCTCGTCGACGACCCGGGCGGGAGCTCGGTGGAGCTCGCATGGGACGGCCG
>DASTKF010000201.1:0-7691 GCA_035716065.1 Gaiella sp. | reverse complement strand
GAGGAGCGGCGTGCCGTCGGGCGCGCGGATCGGCAGGTAGACCTCGTACAGGTCGCCCTGCCCGCGCTCGAAGCGGTTCTCAGGCCCCGAGAGGTCGCTCAGCGACGCCTTCGTGGCTCCCGTCCGCAGGACGTCCAGCTTCTCCGCGTCGAGCGGGAACCGCGTGCCGATGAGGCGTGGCTCGTCCGAGTACACGATCCGCCCGTCGTGTGCCCACAGCTTGACGCGCACAACCCGTTCGCCGAGCACGCGCTCCTGGACCATCCGGTCGACCGCCGCAATCGCCTGCGGCCGGCCGCGCAGGAGGCCCGGCGCCACCGTCGGCTCGACGATCCCCTGACCGGCCAGCGTCGCGAACTGCCGCGCGTCGCGGAGGGCCTCGGCATTCCCGAGGCCGCGCAAGGCGAGTACCGCCGCCGCCCCGAACACCGCCAGCACGGCGAGCCCGGCAAAAGCGAACTGGGTGACGGGGTGCCTCATCGGGAGCGCGGGGGGCCTACGACCAAGGTCCCATTGTCGCCGGGACCCGCCCGGCGGCACCCTCCGAGGCGTCGAACGGTCGAGCCACGGAGGGACACGAGATGAGTAGATGGACGGTTCGGGTCATGGTGATGGCAGTGGTCGGGGCGGCGCTCGCACTCTCGCCCACGGCGCTGGCGAAGGACGGCATCCGGGTCTCCGGCAAGTGCTCCAAGGCGAGCACGTCGAAGCTGAAGCTGAGTCGCGAGGACGCGGGCACGGAGGTCGAGCTCGAGGTCGACCAGAATCGAAACGGCGTCCGCTGGCGCGTCGTCCTGTTCCGGAACGGCACGCGGGTTGCGAGCCGTGCGGCCGTGACACGCGCTCCGAGCGGGTCGTTCGAGGCGCGGTTCGTGTCGGCCGGCGCCGGCCGGTTCGTCGCGCGGGCGACGAGCCCGTCCGGCGAGATCTGCAGGGCAGCGGCGTCGATCGCGTAGGTCCCCTCCGGTCAACGGGGCGGTCGTGGCACGATCGCCCCGTGACCGAGGCGACCGACATCGTCGAGACTGCAACCGAGGCATCCGGAGCGGCACGGGAGCCGCTGCTCGTGCTGGAGCGGATCGAGGCCTTCCTCGACGGGCACGGGCTCGGGCAGGGGCAGCTGCGCGCGTCGCGGATCGGGGACGGCGGCGGGTCGAACTTCTCCTTCCTGCTCGAGCGGGGAGGTGAGCGGTTCGTGCTGCGCCGGCCCCCCAGGCCACCCCTGCCGCCCTCGGCCCACGACATGGTGCGCGAGGCGCGGCTCCAGCTCGCTCTCGCGCCGCAGGGGATCCGGCTGCCGCCGATCCTGGCCGTCTGCGAGGACGAGAGCGTGCTCGGCGTCCCGTTCTACGTGATGGGGTTCCTCGACGGTCACGTCGTCACCGACCGGCTGCCGCCCGGCCTCGACGACCCGGCCGCGCGGCGGCGGCTCGGCGACGAGCTGATCGACGCACTGGTCGAGATCCACGCAGCGGACGTGTCGGATCCGGCGCTCGCCGCGTTCGCGCGGCCGGGCAGCTACCTCGAGCGGCAGGTGCGCCGCTTCTCGCAGCTCTGGGAGATCAACGCGACGCGCGAGATCGCCGCCGTGGTGGAGGTGGGAACGCGGCTCGCGGACGAGCTGCCGCGGCCCCTGCCGGACACCGTCGTCCACGGCGACTACCGGCTCGGGAACCTCATGGTCGAGCGGGAGGAGCCCGACCGCGTCCAGGCCGTCCTCGACTGGGAGATGGGCGCGATCGGCGATCCCCGCGCCGACATCGGCTACCTGCTGGCGACGTACACGGAGCCGGGCGGCGGCCCGAGCCCGCTCGGGGTCTCTCCGGTCACGGCGCTCGAGGGGTTCCCGACGAAGGCGGAGCTCGTCGAGCGCTACGAGGAGCGAAGCGGGCGCGAGGTCGGTCCGCTCGGCTGGTTCGAGGCGCTCGCGCTCTGGAAGGCGGCGGTCTTCTGCGAGGCCATCTACGGCCGCTTCACACGGGGCGAGCTCGGCGCCGAGGACGCGCGCGCGGCCGGCTTCGAGCGTGCGGTGCCGCTGATGGCGGCGACGGCGGCCGCGCGGCTCGGCATCTAGACATCAATCATTTTGATGCTATGATGCTTGAATGAGAACGACGCTGACGCTGGACGGGGACGTGGCCGACCGACTGCGTGCGCTCGCGCGCGAGCGCGGCCTGCCGTTCAAGCAGGTCGTCAACGCGGTGCTACGACGCGGACTGCACGACGGCCCGGAGGCGCCGGCGCCGTTCCGCGTCGACGCGCGACGGCTGGGATTGCGTCCCGGCGTCGACCTCGACCGCGCGCTCGACCTGGCCTCCCGGCTCGAGGACGAGGAGACGGTGCGCAAGCTCGAGCTGCGGAAGTGAAGCTTCCGGACGTCAACCTCCTGCTCTATGCCTACGACGCGTCGTCCGCGAACCATGTGCGGGCGAAGGACTGGCTCGAGGCGCAGCTTTCGGGTGTCGAGGCGTTCGCGTTCGCGTGGGTGGTCGTGCTTTCCTTCGTGCGGCTGGTGACCAGCCCGCGGGTCTTCGATTCGCCGCTCCGAGTCGACGAGGCGTTCGACATCGTCGATTCGTGGCTCGCCGCGCCGTGCGCGACGGTCACGCACCCGGGCTCGAGGCACGCAATTCTCCTGCGGCAGCTCCTCGAGCCGCTCGGTAGCGGCGGGAACCTCACGACCGACGCGCATCTCGCGGCGATCGCCCTCGAGCACGACGCGGAGCTCTGCTCCGCCGATGCGGACTTCTCGCGCTTCCCGGGCCTTCGCTGGTCGAACCCTCTCGTGGCGTAGCGTTCGCGTCGTGACCGAGCACCGCCGGCCCGAGTCGTCCGTCCGGCCCGGCTTCGCGCGGGAGGACTGGAACGCGCGCTACGCGCAGAAGGAGCTCGTCTGGAGCGCCGAGCCGAACCGGCTCTTCGCCGCGGAGGTCGCCGCGCTCTCTCCCGGCCGCGCGCTCGACCTCGCCTGCGGCGAGGGCCGGAACGCGGTCTGGCTCGCCGAGCACGGCTGGCGCGTAACGGGCGTCGACTTCTCGGACGTCGCGCTCGCCAAGGCGGCGGAGCTCGCGGCGAGCCGCGGCGTCGAGGTCGAATGGGTCGTCGCGGACGTGCTCGACTACGAGCCCGACCCGCGCGGGTTCGATCTCGTCGCGCTCCTCTATCTGCAGCTACCCCGCGAGGAGCTGCTGCAGGCGTTGCGATCGGCGGTCGGCTCGGTCGCGCCGGGCGGCACGCTCGTCGTCCTGGCGCACGACACGACGAACCTCACGCGCGGCTACGGCGGGCCGAAGGACGCAGCCGTGCTGTACACCGCCGAGGACGTCGTAACGGGGCTCGGCGACCTCGTCGTCGAGTGCGCGGAGGCCGTCGAGCGGACGGTTGGGCTGCCCGACGGCGAAGCGATCGCGATCGATGCGTTCGTCCGCGCCCGCCGGCCCGCCTGACCCCCGCCGGGGTAAGACCCGGCCCTACCGGGACACCAACGTGCATCGACCACCGACGCCGGAGGAGCGATGCACCGGAACGCACAGCATGATGATGCGAAGGCCGCGACCACAGCGGGGGTCGCTCGTGACGCCCTCGTGCTCGCGTGCGCCGTCAGCGCCGGGATCCACGCGGCGCTGACACCCGAGCACCTGCGCGAGGAGCCGGTGGCCGGCATCGGGTTCCTCGTGTCTACCGTCCTCCTCGCCGCGCTCGCGGTGGCGCTGATTCTTCGTCCGGCGAGCCGGGCGGCCGCCGCCGCCGCGGCCGCCGTTCTTGTCGGCCTCCTCGTCGCGTACGCGTTCGCCGTCACGACGGGGGTTCCGGTGCTCCACCCCGACGTCGAGCCGGCCGACGGGCTCGGCCTGGCGACCAAGGCGGTCGAGCTGGTTGGCGTCGCAGCCGCTCTCCTCCTGGTCTCGCCGGGTCGGCCCGACGGCCGGCTCACACGCCTCCAACCGAAAGGAACGACCCAATGACGCAGGTACGCAGCAACAGGCCGGTTTCGCTCGGGCTGACCGCGCTGATCGCCTTCGCCTCTGCGCTCGCCGCCCTTGCGCTCTCGGGCGGGCACGACGCCCAGGCGCACGGCGAGCCGGCGGCCGCCGCCAACGGTGCCGTGACGAGCTCCGAGGTTGCGCTCCGGCAGGGAATGCGGAGCCTCTGGGAGGACCACGTGAGCTGGACGAGGCTCGCGATCATCAGCCTGACCACCAGCTCCCCCGACACGAAGGCGACCGTCGCGCGGCTGCTCCGGAACCAGTCGGACATCGGGAACGCGATCAAGCCGTACTACGGCGCGAAGGCGGGGAACGAGCTGACGCGGCTCCTTCGGGAGCACATCCTGGTCGCCGCCGACCTGGTCGCCGTCGCGAAGGCGGGAGACAACGTGAAGCTCGCGACCGAGCAGAAGGCGTGGCAGCGGAACGCCGACGCGATCGCCGTCTTCCTCAACAAGGCGAACCCCGACGCGTGGAAGCTCGGCGAGATGAAGACGATGCTGCATTCGCACCTCGCGCTCACGACGCAGGAGGTCGTTGCGCGCCTGCAGGGCAAGTGGAACGCGGATGTGCGGGCCTACGACGCGATCGTGAAGCAGGCGCTCGGCATGTCGGACATGCTGAGCGCGGGGATCATCCAGCAGTTCCCGGCGCGGTTCGCCGCCTAGCTGGCCGGAAGGAGACGGCGTGGCGCACGTCCACCACGAGCGAGCGACCGGGGGCCGGCAGCCTCCCCCGTCCACGCTCGAGTGGCGTAGCTGCCGCCTCGTCGACGCAGGGTTCCCGCGCGGGCTCGCCCTCCGGCTCGCGCGGGACACGCGTTACGACCTCCACGCCCTGATCGAGCTCGTCGAGCGGGGCTGCCCGCCCTCCCTCGCGGCGCGCATCCTCGCCCCGCTCGACGAACCGCTGCTCGCCGCATGAGCACGCGGGCGCCTATCGTGTCGCGCATGGAGAGCGCAGCCCGGGCCTCCACCTCGACCGAGGACGACCGGCGGGCTTCCCTCGACGACGAGTCCGGTGCCTGGCTTCGGGACCTGCGCGCCGACGGAAACGTCCGCGAAGAGGCCGTCGAGCGCCTGCACGCGCTGCTCCTCCGCGCAGCGCGTTTCGAGACGGGGCGGAGGCGCGCGTCGCATCCCCATCTTCGCGGCGATCTCGACGAGATCGCGCAGGAGGCGGCCGACGACGCGCTGCTCGCGGTGCTGGCGCGCCTCGACGACTACCGGGGCTTGAGCCGCTTCACCACCTGGGCCTACAAGTTCGCCCTCTACCAGGCGTCGGTCAAGGTCAGGCGCCGCTCGTGGCAAGGGCGCGAGATCCCGGTCGAGGACGAGGCCTGGAGTGTCTTCGCGAGTGCCGGGTCGCTCCCGGAGGACGAGGTGGAGCAGAGCGAGCTGCTCGGCGCGATCCGCGACGGCATCCGCACTGCGCTCACGCCCCATCAGCGGGGCGTCGTGGTCGCACTCGCGCTCAACGACGTCCCCATCGACGTGCTCGCGGAGCGCCTGCAGACGACCCGCGGTGCGCTCTACAAGTCCTTGCACGACGCCCGCCGCAGCCTGCGCCGCCATCTCGCGGCCGCCGGGCTCGCGGTGGGCGAGCAGAGAGAGAGTGAGCAGAGAAAGGAGGTGTCGTGACGGGCTTCGATGCACAGAATCGCGCCATCGCACGGGCGCTCGGGCCTGTCGGCCCGGAGGTCAGCTGCGAGACGTGCTTCGAGCTGCTCGACCGCTTCGTCGAGCTGGAGGTCGAGGGCGCCGACGCCGACGCGGCGCTCCCGGGCCTCCGGGCCCATCTCGAGGGGTGCCCGGCCTGCCACGAGGAGCACGAGAGCCTGCTGGCCCTCCTCTCCTCCGAGACGGGTTGACGGCTCGGGGCTCCCTCCGTGAGGAGTACGCTCGGGTCATGAAGACGCTCGACTTCGACGACGGCGAGATGCAGCTGCTCGTCGCGGCGCTCCGCTCCTACCTCGACGACTTCGGTCACGAGGAGGCCGACCTGCTCCGCCGCGTGAAGCTGCTTCTGGCAAAGCTCCAGGCTCCGGCGACCGAGCCCGCCTGAGCCGCTCTACAGCCATCTGCGCTTCGCTGCGGCTGTCAGCGGCTGGCGTGGGCGTGCGGCGCTCCGCACCCTCGAAAGACGGTCGGCATCCCCTTCGAGCCTTCCGGCGGACGGCATCCTCGACCTGCACGAAGCAGGCGCGAGAAGGAGGAAACGATGGCCGGTGCTGACACGTCGATCGAGGACCCGGTGATGGGCTCCGCCCGCGGATTCCTGTACGGCCACCCGCGGGCGTGGGACATCCCGAGCAGCAACCACCGTTCGGCCGTCGCACCCGGCGCAACGCGGCGGGGACGGCTGGCTCGGATGCTGGCGGTGCGTCGTGGCGCGACACGAACGCCCCTCGCGGCCGAAGCCGGCGGCTGCGCCTGATCGTCCTGGGGGCCGAGGTCGGGACAGGTGCGCCGCGTCAGCGCTTCCGCGCGACGACATTGTGGCGTGGGGCGGCGTTCAGCGAGCCGCGGCCGCGAATCTCCGCACGGTGCGGTCGAAGGCCTCGGGGGCCTCGAGGTTCGGCATGTGGCCGATCCCCGGCAGGATCACGACCTCGGGATCGGGCAGCGCCGCGACGAGCTGCGCCGTGATCTCCGCGGTGGAGAAGAAATCCGCGTCGCCGGCGAGCACGAGCGATGGGACACGGAGCGAGGGGAGCAGCTCGTGGTACGGGGGCCGCTCCGCCCGGCCGCGAAGCGCGGCAGCCGCGCCCGCGGGCGAGGTGGTCAGCATCGTCTCGAGGATCGGCAGCACGAGCGCCGGCTCGCGCCGCGCGTCCGGCCCGAAGAGCCGCCCCGCCATCTCGAGCGCGTGGTCGAGCATCCCGTCCCGCTCGAGCCGTTGGGCCGTGGAGCGCCGCATCTCGACCTCCTCCGGCGTGAGCGGCGCCGCGGTCGTCGCCGTGAGGACGAGACCGTCGATCCGGTCGGGGTAGCCGAGGCCGAGCTCCATCGCGACGAGCCCGCCGAGACTGAGCCCGACGACGGTTGCCCGCTCGACGTCGAGCGCGTCGATCAGCTCGACGACGGAGTCTGCGAGCCCGCGCGGGGTGATGGTCTCGCCCCGAGGCGGCGACTCGCCGTAGCCGGGCAGGTCGGGCGCGACGACGCGAAACCGGTCGCTCAGGGCTTCCAGCTGACCGCTCCACATCCGCCGGCTGAACGGATGCCCGTGGATCAGCACGATCGCGGACCCGTTCCCGCGCTCGTCGTGGGCGAGCGGCGCCGTCACGGCGTGCACCCCATCGCGGACCAGCCGCCGTCGACGGTCAGCGTGTGGCCGGTGACCTGCGCAGCCCCGGGGGAGACGAGGAATCCCAGCGCCGCGGCGACGTCTCCCGTCGTCCCGGCGCGGCCGGTGGGGAGGACGCCGGCCCAATGCTCCGCGTACTCTGGGTCGTCGGCGAGGTTCCGCTCGTTGACCGTGGCGCCGATCGCGAGCGCGTTCACCGTGATCCCGTGCGCGCCGAGCTCGAGGGCGAGCACCCGCGCCATGTGCTGGAGCCCCGCCTTCGTGACGGCGTAGGCGGAGGCATTCGCGATCGCGAGCGTGCCGGTCACCGACGAGGAGAAGACGATCCGGCCGCCGTCGCCCTGCTCGGCCATCTGCCGCGCCGCGGCCTGCGCGCCGAAGTACGAGCCCTTCAGG
>DASTKF010000200.1:0-6215 GCA_035716065.1 Gaiella sp. | reverse complement strand
CACGCGCAGGACGTCCGACGAGGCGACCTCGTCGACGAGCCCGCGGAAATGGAGCAGCTCCGCGGCGGCGCGCGGCGCGTACCAGGCTCGCACGTACGACGTCGCCTCTCGAGGCACGCGGCCGTCCGCCTCGAATGCCTCTGTCCGACCATGCGCCCACAGCAGATCGCGTCGCACCGCATCGAGGTTGTGCCTCCTCGTCTTCACGCGCATCAGCAGGCAGTTGAAGCCCGCGACGTCCGCGCCGGTCGCGTCGCGGCCCGACTCGAGCGACTGGACGAGCGTCGTCCCGGAGCCGGCAAACGGGTCGAGGACATGACCCCCAGGCATGACGTAGCGCTCGAGGAGCGCCTCGACGAGCTGCGGCACGAACTTGCCGAGGTACGGGTGGAGGCGATGGACGTGCTTCGTCCGCTCGCGCTCCGGGAGATCGGCCTCCGACCACGAGAGCGCCAGGTCGATCCGGCCGTACAGCGCTTCCTGCGTCGCGGCCATGGGCGCTTATTCGGCGCCCACGGCCGGGGTCCTCGCCGTCAGTGGAGGCCGCGCGCGGCGTCCAGCGCCTGGAGACGCGCGATCCGGACGGGGATCGGCGGGTGCGTCGAGAAGAGCGACGAGACGCCGCGCCCGGAAAGCGGATTCGCGATGTAGAGCGACGCCGTGGCCGGGTTGACCGGCATCGGCAGCGCCTGCACCCCGCGCTCGAGCGTCCCGAGGGCGTCCGCGAGCGGGCGGCCCTCGCCGAGAAGCTCCGCGGCCGTCGCGTCGGCGAGGAACTCGCGCTGCCGCGAGATCGCGAACTGGAGCATCATCGCCGCGACCGGCGCCACGAGGATCGCGACGATCGAGCCGACCGCGCCGAGCGGGCTCTCGTCGTCGTCTCCGCCGAACAGCCACTGGAACTGGAGGAAGTTCGCGATCGCGGCGATCGCCGCCCCGATCATCGCGGCGATCGTCGTCACGAGGACGTCACGGTTGCGGATGTGCGCGAGCTCGTGGGCGAGCACGCCCCGGACCTGCTCGCGCGGCATCAGCGCGACGAGGCCTTCGGTAACCGCGACGGCGGAATGCTGCGGGCTCCGGCCCGTCGCGAAGGCGTTCGGCTGCTGGGACGGGATCAGGTACAGGCGGGGAACGGGGATCCGGGCACGGGCCGAGATGTCCTCGACGTCGGCGACGAGGTCGGGCGCCTCGCCCGGCTCGAGCGGACGCGCCCGGCTCATCTTGAGGGCGATGCGGTCCGAGAACCAGAACATCGCGAAGTTGAACGCGACGGCGATGACGAGGAAGACGAGAATCCCGCCTGCGCCGCCGACGAGGCCGCCGACAGTGACGAAGAGAGCAGAGAGCCCTGCGAGAAGCATCCAGGTGCGAGTACGGGTTGTCATGTGACGGTCGATCCTTTCCGGCTGACGTGGCGTGGTCCCTGTCAGCCGGAGGTTTCTCCCGCCACCTCGCGTGCGAGGCGGCCTGCGCGCCCGGGGCATCGGCTCCTCGCCGGCGCCCGTTCTGACGAACGCGCCCGTTCGGGGATAGTGCCCCCCGGCTCTTGGTCGTGTGCGGATTCTAACGGAACAGGCGTTCCCGTCATTCCCGCGCCGCTTCAGTCCTCGGCGAAGTCGAGCCGCTCCACGCGACCGTCCGACACCGACGCGACCTCGAAGCGAATCTCGAGGCTGGCCGACTCGGGGTGTGCCTGGAGCCACGACGCCGCTGCCCGGCGCACGCGCCGTCGCTTCTCCCGATTGACCGCGCCGACGCCGCCGCCGTACGTCTGACGCGCGCGCTCCTTCACCTCGACGAACACGAGCTTCCGGCCGCGCCTGGCGATCAGGTCGACCTCGTAGCCGCCCGCGCGGACGTTGGTGCCGAGGATCCGGTAGCCGCGGAGCCGGTAGTGACGCGCCGCAAGACGCTCGCCACGGTTCACGCGGCGACGGGCCCGGCGTACGCCCGCGCCTGGAAGGACCGCCGGTGCTGTGGGCACGGGCCGTGCGCCACCACGGCGCGGGTGTGGCCCGGCGTGATGTAGCCGACGTGCGACGAGAAGCCGTAGCGGGGGTAGAGCGCGTCGAGGCGGCGCATCAGCCGGTCGCGGGTCACTTTCGCGACAATCGAGGCAGCCGCGATCGCGGCGCTCTTCGTGTCGCCGTCGACGACGGCCCGGTGCGGCGGCGCGAGCGGGCCGAGCCGGAATCCGTCGACCAGGTACGCGTCCGCGAGCGGATGGAGGTCGGATAGGACGGTGCGCAGGCCCCAGAGGTTCGAGCGATGAAGACCGTTCGCGTCGATCTCGGCCGCGGCGATGACGCGCAGCGAGATCCGCGACGCTGCCGAGACGACGGCGTGGTAGAGCCGTTCGCGCTCGGCCGGCTCGACCTGCTTGGAGTCGTTCAGGAGGGCAAGCGGGCGAACGCGGTGTCCGCGCAGCGTCCCGTAGTCGAGCAGCACGCCGGCGACGACGAGGGGGCCGGCGAGCGAGCCGCGGCCCGCCTCGTCCGCGCCCGCGACGAAGCGGACGCCGAGCCGACGGTCGTGTCGAAGCAGGCGCTGGCCGGTCGAGAGCGGCACGTGCCCGAGGATAGCCCGGGGACTGGCACCGGAGCTGCCTGGCCCCTTACGGCGGCAGCACGCAGCCGGCGTCGGGCTGGTCGAAGCGCACCTCGGCCTTCACGCGCACGGTGTCCCGGACGAGGTCGACGCGGAACCAGTCGCACCCGCCCGTCGCCTTGCGAACCGCGCAGATGACGGACGTCGCCTGTGCCTCGACGAGCCACGGGCGCGGATTCGGAGTGCAGCGCACATCGTCCTCGTATGCGGCGTTTCCCGCCACGTGGGACTCGACGGCCTGACGCGCGAAGCGCTGCGTGTCGTCCTCGGCCCCGCAGCCCGCAGCGAGGAGGGCGCCGCAGACGATCGCGAGCGCAAGGGCGGCGCGCACGCGCGAACGGAGCCTACGACTGCCGGAGCTCGCGCACGCGCGACCGCTTGCCGACGCGGCCGCGGAGGTAGTACAGCTTGGCCCGGTTGACGTCGCCGATCATCGCGACCTCGAGCTTCTCGATCTTCGGCGAGTGGAGCGGGAACGTCCGCTCGACCCCCACGCCGAACGAGCTCTTGCGAACGGTGAAGGTCTCGCGCACGCCGGAGCCCTGGCGCTTGATGCAGATGCCCTCGAACACCTGCACACGCTGGCGGTTGCCCTCGATCACCTTGAAGTGGACGCGCACGGTGTCACCGGCCTTGAAGGCCGGCACGTCACGCAGCTGGCGCCGCTCGAGGCTCTCGATGATCGTGCTCATAGGAAGGTCGGCCGGGGCCGGTCGGGGATGATAGCGCACGCGGCATGAGCGCTCCGCGCCCTGGCGCACGCCGCTCAGCTTGCGGGCAGTTGCGACCGCGAAGCGGGCGCCTTTAGGGATCTGCTCCGCCGAAGGCGGAGATCCGAGCGGCGGGAATCCACTCGGTGGATTCCCGCGTCGCGGGCTAGTGCAGACTCAACCGGTTGGGCGGCCAGTACGTGGCGAAGACCTTGCCGATCAGGTTGCCCCGGGGCACGGTGCCCCACTCGCGGGAGTCGCACGACTGCGCGCGGTTGTCGCCCATCATGAAGTAGTGGTCGGGTGCCACCTTCACAGGCCCGAACTCCTCGCTGGAGCGCCTGTCCGCCTTGAGATACGGCTCCCGCAGCTGCTTGCCGTTGATGAAGACGTACCCGAGGCCCTGCTTCAGGCGCACCTCGACGGTGTCGCCGGGGAGCCCGATGAGCCGCTTGACGAACGTGCCGCCCGCGCCGCACTTGATGCGCGCAGCATCGGGGGTGTCGAAGACGATGATCTCGCCACGGTGGGGGTCGCGCAGGTGGTAGATGAACCGGTTCGCGAGCACCCGGTCGGAGAAGCGCGCCTCGCAGCCGGAGGCGGGACGCGCGCAGTGGAGCGTCGGCTCCATCGACGAGGAGGGAATGCGGTACGGGTTGACGACGAACGCCTTCACGAGCAGCACGATCGCGATCGCGCCGATGATCGTCACCGCCCAGTCGACGACGACGCGCACGGGGTCGGGCAGACCCCGGGTCAGCCGGTCGACGGGATTTCGCGAATGCCGAGCACGGTGGACGGGTGGCCCTGTCTCCGTGTCGGCGACCGGCTCTGTCGGCCCGTCGAGTGGGATCTCGGCCGGCGTCGTCGGCCAGCCGGTTCCGCCGTCGCCGGCTGCCGCCTGGTCCTCGCCGACGGGCTGGTCGCTCTCGAGCGGGGTCTCCCGCTCGTCGAGGCCGCTCACGCGAGGCTCCGGGAGCGGCTCTGGTCGCGGCGCCAGCGGTCGATTCGGGCATGGTCGCCCGAGAGGAGCACGTCGGGCACCTCCCAGCCGCGGTAGGCGGCCGGCCGGGTGTAGTGCGGGTACTCGAGGCCACCGTCGAGCTCGGCCGAGAAGCTCTCGTGCTCGCCGGAGCCCTCCGCGAGTGCGCCGGGCAGGCGGCGCGCGATCGCGTCCAGCACGACCATCGCCGGCAGCTCGCCGCCCGACAGCACGTACGGCCCGATCGACACCGCGTCGGTCGCGAGATGGCTGACGATGCGCTCGTCGAACCCTTCGAAGCGCGAGGAGAGGAGAGCCAGCTCGGATTCCTGCGCGAGCTCCTCGACGAGCGCCTGGTCGAGCGAGCGCCCCTGCGGCGTCAGCGCCACGATGCGGGCCGGGCGGTCGCTGCCGTACGCCGTCTCGAGCGCCGCGTCGACGACGTCGACGCGCAGCACCATCCCGGCACCCCCACCGTACGGGTCGTCATCGACCTGACCCGAGCGCAGCGGCGTCGTGTCGCGGTAGTTGAGGAGCCGGAGCTCGAGCTCCGAGCCGAGGACCGTCGCGAGGGGCTTCTGCTCGGTGAGCCAGCCGAAGGCATGCGGGACCTGCGTGAAGACGTCGACGCGCACGGCGGTCCAGGGTACCCCTCGCGTAGGCGATCCAACGCCGCAGCGCGCGCCGTAACGCCGTCTTCGCGCATTCCCTCAGGCGCCGAGGAATTCGCGCTCGACGACGATCCGACCCGCGTCGAGATCGACGGCGCGGACGGCGTCGTCGATGAGCGGCACCAGCGTGCCGTCTGCGAGCTCGAGGTTGTCGTTGGCGACGCCCGGGTGGACCTCGACGACGCTGCCGAGCTCACGGCCCTCCTCGTCCACCACGGCGAGACCGACGAGCTGGAAGGCGTAGTAGCTGTCCGGCGCCGGGGTCGGGAGCTCGGAGACGTGCACGGCGAGCTCGGCGCCGCGCTCGACCTGTCGGTCGAGCCTGATCGCGCGACGGCCGCCGCCGACGCGCCGGGACAGCTCGATCGTCGCCGGGGCTCCGTCGACGAGGACGGCGGCGCCGACCTCCCACCGACGGTCGTCGTCGCTTGCGCGCTCGACGACGAACGCTCCGTCCAGCCCGTGCGGCCGACCCACCCGACCGACGGGCACGAGCCGCGTGTCGTCGGTCAATCGGCGATCTCGAGCACGAGCCGGCGGTCGCTCCGGACCCCGGCCGAGCGCACGACGGTGCGAAGCGCTCGCGCGACGCGGCCGTGCCGCCCGATGACCTTGCCCACGTCGCCGTCGGCGACGTGGAGCCGCAGGACGACGACGTCGCCCTCGTCGATCCGCTCGATCTGCACCACGTCGGGCTCGTCGACGAGGCCCCGCGCGATCCAGAGGAGCAGCTCCTCCATCGACGACCTCGTCAGGAGATGCCTGCGGCCTTGATCAGCCGCGCGACAGGCTCGGACGGCTGCGCGCCCTTGGCGAGCCAGTCCTTGACCTTGTCGGCGTCGAGGTCGATCGTCGACGGGTCGGTCTGCGGGTTGTACCGCCCGACGATCTCGATGAAGCGACCATCCCGCGGCGAGCGCGAGTCGGACACGACAACGCGGTAGATCGGGTTCTTCTTCGACCCGACCCGCGTCAATCTCATACGAACCATGTGTGCCTTTCTCGTGGTGAAAGGTGGATTGTGCCGGAGATTTCGCGCTCCTAGCGTCGGCCACGCTTGGTGCGGGCACCGCTGCCGCCGCCGGTGAGCTCCGCCGGCAGGGTCGGGAGCTTCCCCTTCCCCATCGACTTCATCATCTTCTCCATCTGCTTGCGGGCCTGGAGGAGCCGGTTGACGTCCTCGATCGTCGTGCCGCTCCCGGCGGCGATCCGCCGGCGCCGCGGCCCGTTGATGGCGTGCGG
>DASTKF010000199.1:0-17347 GCA_035716065.1 Gaiella sp. | reverse complement strand
GCTCTGGACGACGACCTCCGCGGCGTCGACACTGATGTCCGCGACGACGAAGGCGTTCGATCGGGAGGATCGGAGGGGCTTCGTCCGGAAGCGGCTCCTCGCGCTCGCGATCGTCGTCGCGCTCGGTCTGGGCGCGGCGCTCGTCCTCTCGCTTCTCGTCTTCGGGCCGCACGTCGAGCGGTGGGTCGGCGGGGCGACAGGTGTCCCGAGTCTCGTCGCCTGGGCGTGGTGGACGCTCCAGTGGCCGCTGCTCGTCGGCGGCATCCTCTTCGCGTTCGCCGTCGCGCTCGCGCTCGGGCCGGACGTCGACGAACGGCGATGGAAGCTCGTCACGCCGGGTGCCGTGATCGCGCTCCTCCTCTGGCTCGTCGCGTCGTCGGGCTTCGCGATCTACACCTCGCGGTTCGGCTCCTACGACAAGAGCTGGGGGACGATCTCGGCGGTCGTCGTCACGCTCGTCTGGCTGTGGCTGACGAGCGCGGCGCTGCTCTTCGGCGCCGAGATCAATGCCGAGGCGCAGCGGGCCGACGAACGGGGCGGGGCCGTCTCCGAGCGCGACGCCTGAGTCGGAGTCAGATCCAGCGACGCTGCTTTGCGACCGTCACCGTGACGGCGGCAACGGCCACGATGAAGGCGATCACGACCCAGAACAGCTCGGTGTGCGTGAAGAGCGGCACCTTGAAGTTCATCCCCAGCACGCCCGCGACGAGCGTCCCCGGGAGCAGGATCACCGAGGCGAGCGTGAGCACCTTCATGATCTCGTTCGTGGTGTGCCCTGTCCGGGCGATGAGGATGTCGAACGAGCTGACCACGCTCGCTCGCGCGTCGCGCGCCGTCTGCATCGCGCTGTCGTACTGGTCGAGCAGCCGCCGAAAGCGCTCGGCCTCCTGCTCGTCGCCGAGCGCCTCGAGCTCCGGCTGCGTCAGCGCGAGCAGCGCGGTCCGGTGCGAGGCGAGGTCACGCCGGAGCCGGCCGGCCCGTCGCAACAACGCGACGAGCGGCTCGATGTGCGACTCCGCCGAACCGCGTCCGCGCATCGCCGGCTCGTCGATCACCTCGAGCTCCTCCTCGATCTGCTCGAACGACAACGAGTAGCCGTTCAACACCCACTCGAACAGCATGGCGAGAAACGACGGGCCACTCAGCTCTCCTGTCGAGCCGGAGCCCGCGGCGAGCTCGGCGAGGTCGTCGAGCACGGCGACCGGCTGGTCGTGCACGGTCAGGGCCCAGTGGTCTCCTACGATGCACGTGAGCCGAGTGACCTCGCTCGCCGCTTCGGTCGTCGGCGTTCGCATGCTGACGCGGACGAAGTCGCAGCCGTCCCGGAAGCCGCGCACATCGTCGTCCAGCATCTCGTGGGCACGGCGCTCGTCCACTCGGAGTGACGAGGCGAGACGCTCGGCGAGCTCGGCGGTGAGCTCGTCCGTGTCGACCCAGAGGAACTGCGACCGTCCGAGACGGGAGGGTGCGTCTTCGAGGCCTTGCAGCTCCTCGGCCTGCTCGCCCTCGAACAGGACGAGCGCCGGCCCATTGCGCGGCCTGCGGAGGGGATGGGTCTCCGTCGTCGCCGCCACGACTCGTGCTGATACCCGTCCTTTCGGCACGCGAAACAGCCACGTCGCCCCCGTTTGGGCGGCTCGCGCCGCGGGTACCGCGACGCCATGACCGACCGCACCGCACAAACTGCTGAGGAGACGCCGCCCGCGGAAAGCACGACCGGGCTCGAGACGGAGCTTGCTCGCGGCCGCCGCAGCGAGACGCCGTTTCTCCTCGTGGGTGGAACGGCGGTCGTTCTGGGCGCCGTCGTCGCCGTGCTGGCGGGGGCGCTACTGCTCGTCTGGTGGCTCGCCTGAGAAAGGAGGAACGGACGTGTATATCGGTGCTGGAACGCTCGTCGTCATTCTGATCATCATCCTGCTCATCATCTTGCTGTAGACGGTGGCGCGCGCCTCAGCGCGCCACCACGTGCGGGGAGATCATGCGCGAGATCTGCTTTCCGGTCGCACGTCCGTCGAGCCGGTCGACCACCGTCTTCCCCCGCAGCAGGACGAGCGTCGGCACGGTGGACACGTCGAGTGCCCGCGCGAGCTCCTCGTTAGCGTCGGTGTCCACCTGGACGACGCGGAGCCGCTTCTTCTCGGTCACGCCGAACCACGCGACGAGACTCGCCATGCGGCGAGCCGGGCCTGAGCGCCGGTTCGAGAAGAAGAGGAGCACCGGGCGATCGTCCCGCCTCGCGTAGTTCCGCGCATCGCGGTCCATGAATGGCGGATACCACCCGGGCCAGGATGCAAAACGCTGCGTCCGTTTCGCAGCCTGACCCACCGGGTACCCGGACGACCGTGGGGAGCAAGCGGCTCGCCGGTCCCGGGGACCGTCGTGCGGGCCGCCGAGGGGGCCGGCTCTGCCGGTCCCCTCAACGTGTCGGTCGGCCGCGCGCTCGGCGGATGCGCCACGAGCGGAGGAGGGCAAGCAAGGCCGTCTCGTCGGCGGAGAGGCCGCGTTTTCGCCGGCGCGCGAAGTCGTCGAGCGTGCGCCCGTCCAGCCACTGCTCGACCACCGCCGGGCTCACGTAGGACGAGCGGGCGACCGCCGGGGTGTTGCCGAGCTCCTCACCCACACGGCGCATCACAGCGGCGAGGATGCGCCGCTCGTCGGCCGCCGTCTCGGCAAGCCCGCGGTCGGCAAGGCCGCGCGCGGCCGACAGCGTGCCGCCCCAGGTGCGGAAGTCCTTCGCCGTGAATCCCTCTCCGAGGTGCTCGCCGATGTAGTCGTTGAGGAGCCGCGCCGTCAGGTTCGCGGGCTCGCCGTCGCGATCGAATCGCAGCAAGCGGGCACCGCCGTCGTACTGCAGGAGCTCGCGCACGGCCTCGGCGATGTCCGGGTCGACGACCGTCGTCCGCACGGTAATCCGATGCTTTCCCGGGAAGCGGAAGCCGACCCGTCGTCCGCGAACCGTCACATGGCGCTTCGAGAGCGTGGTGATGCCGTAGGTCCGGCTCGTGCGAAGATGCCGCTCGGAGCCGACCCGAAACCATGCGCGGTTGACGAGGGTGACTGCGACGGCGCAGGCCCACTCCCGCTCGTACGGCCCGAGCGCCAGGTGCAGGCCGAGCGTTCTCCGGAGGTGGGGCAGCAGCTCGCCGAACCGCACCAGCCGGTCGTACTTCTCGCGCTCCCGCGCGGCACGGTACTCGGGGTGGTAGAGATACTGCCGTCGGCCGGCAGCATCGAGGCCCGTCGCCTGCAGCTTCGCGCCCGGGCTCGGCGAGATCCAGACGTCCTGCCAGGCAGGCGGGATCGCCAGCTCCTCGATCCGCCGCAACCGCTCACCCTCGACGCGCGCTCCCCGGCTGTCCACGTACCGAAACGGCCGCCTGCTGCCGAGCCGTCGCCACCCCCCGCGCCGCGCCACGTGCTGCGCCCGATGCGCTACGCGCTCACCGTCGCGCGGGAGTAGCGCGGCAGGATCTCGCTCGCGTAGAAGTCGAGGAAGCCGTCCTGGTCCGGGCCGACCTGATGGACGTACACGTGCGTGTACCCCGCCTTGTCGTACCTGTCGACGAGCTCCAGGTGGCGGTCGACGTCAGGACCGCAGGCGATGACCTTCGCGACGTCGCCCTCCGTGACCATCGCGACAGCCTCTTCGAAGTGGGAGGGAAGCGAAAGCTCCTGGCCGAGCGGCCCTCTCAGCGCGGCGTTGGGCCACCATTCGAGCGCCGTCCGCCGGGCGTCTGTCTCGGTCTCGGCCCAGCAGACGGTCGCCTGGGCATAGCGCGGCTTGCCCGCGCCGCCGGCGTCCGCGAACGCGTCGACGATCGCCTCCTCCGGCGCCGTCCCGATCAGGCCGTCGCCGATCTGGCCCGCCAGTTCTGCCGCCTCCACTCCCCCGGCCGCGACGAGAACGTCGATCGGCTCCTCCGGAAGCGTGTAGATCCTGGCGTTCTCGACCGTGAAATGACGCCCCCGGTGGCTCTCGAGCCGTCCGCTCCAGAGGAGCCGCATCACCGCGACAGCCTCCTCCAGCATCTCCCGACGGATGAACGTCGCCGGCCAGCGCTGGCCCAGCACGTGCTCGTTGAGGTTCTCGCCCGTGCCGACGCCGAGGAAGAACCGACCCGGAAGCATCGCCGCTGCCGTCGCGGCCGCCTGGGCCACGATCGCGGGATGCAGCCGCAGGATCGGGCACGTCACTCCGGTGCCGACGACGAGCCGGTCGGTCGCCGTCGCGATACCCCCGAGCACGCTCCACACGAACGGGCTCTGGCCCTGGCGGTCGATCCACGGGTGGAAGTGATCCGAGACGAGTGCGAAGCCGAAGCCCGCCTCCTCGGCCCGGACGGCGTTCCGGACGAGGTCGAGCGGCCGGTGCTCTTCGCTCGAGATCGCGTATCCGAGCTCCACGAGTACCTCCTTGTCGGTGTCCGCTGTTCCCCGCGTCCTGCTGTCTGCAAACCCGCCCGCGTTTCCTCCGAGCCGGATCCGGGTACTCCGTCCGGGCAACCTCGAACAGGCCGGCTCGTGCGAGAACGTGCCGGCGCAGAGACGGAAAGGGTGAGTATGGGAATCGGTGTGAGTCTTCTCCTGATCGCGATTGGAGCAATCCTGACGTGGGCCGTGTCGGCCGACGTGTCCGGCGTCGACATCAACACCGTCGGCGTGATCCTCATGGTCGTCGGCGCGGCCGGCGCCCTCATCTCGCTCGTCTTCTGGTCGAGCTGGGGTGGTTTCGGCAACGGTGGTCGCGACACAGCGGTCGTCCATGACCGCGAGCGGGTCGTCGAGCGCTAGCCAGAGAACGAGAGACGTTTAGCCCGGAGGCGCCCGCTGGGCGCCTCCGGGCATGATGAGGCGGCGCATGGGCGATTACTTCGAGATCGTGGACGGGGGGACGAGGGTCGTGACCCTACGCGGGGAGCTCGACGCGCACGATGCACCCGCGCTTCGCACGACGTTCTCCGAGGCGCTGGAGGATGCGCCCGCGCAGCCGCTCGTGGTTCTCGATCTCACGCAGGTCACATTCCTCGACTCCACCGCGCTCGGCTGCATCGTCGGCCTGCTGCGCCGGATCGGAGAGGCAGAGGGCGAGCTTCGGGTCGTGCTGCCGGGAGCGCCCACCGTTCGCATCTTCGAGATCACCGGGCTCGACGCCGTCCTTCCCACGTATCCCACGCGGGCCGCCGCGCTCGAGGCGTGACGCACGCGCCGGGGCGCTCCTCCGGCGACCGGGCCATCTGCGGCGTCGAACAGACCGCCTCGCGCGGAGTATCGTGTCCGCGCGGTTGTCGTTCGCTCCGGCGAAGGAGAGATCGAGCAGCGTGACAGCCACGCCGTGGAAGACGAGGCTCGACCCTCGGCAAGCCGGTCCCGCCGGGGACGTCTCGCTCTTCGTCATCGTCGCAGCCGCGTATGCGCTCGGATATGTCTTCGCCTGGAAGTGGTTCAGCGCCCCCGGCCAGGGCGCATCCTTCTTCCCGCCGGCGGGCGTGACGCTCGCGACGCTCGTCCTGGTGCGCCGGCGCCGGTGGCCCTTCGTCCTCGCCGCCGCGGCGTCCGCCGAGGTGGTTCTCGACCTCGGTCGTGGGACGAGCGTCGGCGGGACGGCCGGGCTCGTCCTCGCGAACCTCGCCGAGCCGCTCGTCGGAGCAACGCTCCTGCTCTGGCTCGTGGCTCGCGTCGACCTGCGCAGGAAGCGGCATCTGTCCGCATTCCTCGGCGCGGCGGTCGCTGCCGCTCCCGTCGTGGGAGCGGCGATCGCGGCGACGACGTTCGTGTACGTGCTCGGCGGCACCGGCTGGCTGCGGTTCGCGTCCGAGTGGTGGGCCGGTGACGGGCTGGCGGTGCTCGTCGTGGGCGGGGCCGTCCTCTCGCTCCGTTTCGGGTTGCGCCTCCCCCCGCGCCGGGCGGCCGAGGGCGCCACGCTCGCGGCGGTTGCGATCGTCTGCACGTACGTCCTCTTCGACCGAGGCTGGTTCGCGTTCGTCTACGTCCCGGTCGTCGTGCTCGTCGTTCTCGCGTTCCGCGTCGGGACCGCGGGCGTGGCGGTGACGGGTGCGCTTGTCGCGTTCGTCGCCGCCGGCGTCACGGCCGAGGCGGACGCGTTCTGGGCGTCTATCGATATCAGCCCCGCGGACCGCGTGCTCTACCTGCAGCTCGCACTCGCCGTGGTCGTTGCAACAGTCCTGACGCTCGCCGCCGAGATCGCGGAGCGCGAGCGCATCGTCGCTCGGCTCGCGCGATTCGAGGTCGAGCGGAGCGCGGCGGTCGAGCGGTCGGAGCTCGCGGGCCGGGCGGAGCTCGCAGGCCTCCAGGCGAGCTCGCTCAGGGAGAGTGCCGAGCAGCTCTCGCGTTCGGTCAGTGTCGACGACGTCGCCGAGGTGGCCGTCGCGATCGTGCGCAGATGGGGTGGCGACCACAGCGCGTTCTTCGCGCTCGAGGACGACCGGCTGAAGCTGCGTGCGATCCTCGGTGTCGAGGGACCGTCGGGGCCGCTGCACGGCGTGACGCCTCTCACTGTCGAGACTCCTGTCACAGAAGCCGTCAGGCTGGGTCGCGCCGTGGTTCGCGATGCGACCGAGCTCGAGGAGCGATTCCCCGCGTTTGCGCGTGTCCTGCAAGACCGTGGCTGGCGGACGTACGGCGCATTCCCCGTCGAAGCGGGCGGCGTGGTCTGCGGCGCGCTGACGGTGGCGGCCGCGCCCGAGGGCTGGCTGACGAGCGACCGCCGCGACGTTCTCGTCCCGCTCTCCGCGCAGATCGGGGTCGCCCTCGGCCGCGCGCTGCTCTACCAGGAGACGCAGGCAGCGCGACTCCGGCAGCAGGTGCTCGCCGGGCTCGCGGCGACGCTCGATCGCGTCATGGGGTTCCAGGACCGCGCTGACGCCGCAGCAACGCATCTCGTGCGCAACGGTCTCGAGCTCGTCCGCATCCACCGCCTCGACGACAACGGCGAGCTCCGGCTCTTGGCCTCCGCTGGCGTGCGCCACGCGGACGCGCGGATGCGCCGGCTCGACCAGCTCGCACGGCACGTAGCCGAGACAGGTGAGACCGCCCTCGTCCGCGGGGAGCCCGAGGGGTCGTTCGCGACAGGACGGGGCGCCGTCGCTGCGCTCCATGTCCGTGGGCGCCTCCTCGGGACGTTGACGCTCCGCCTCCCGGAAGGCTCCCAGCTCGGGATGACGATCGCGTTTGCGGACGAGGTCGCGTCGCGGCTCTCGCACTCGCTCGACAACGCGATGCGCTACGAGCGCGAGCGAGACGTCTCGCACACGCTTCAGGCAGGCCTGCTGGGCAGCGCGCCGGCAGCGGTGGAAGGGGCTCAGATCGCGACCGTCTACCAGCCCGGGAGCGAGGGGCTCGACGTCGGAGGCGACTGGTACGACGTGTTCCGGCTCGGGGAGACCACCCTCGCGCTCGTGGTGGGGGACGTCGTCGGGCACGGGCTCGACGCGGCCGTCGCGATGGGCCAGCTCCGCGGGGCCGTGCGCGCGCTCGCCCCGACGGGGTCGCCCTCACGCGTCCTCGACGCGCTCGACCTGTTCGTCGAGCAGGTGCCGCAGGCGGCGATGGCAACCCTTGCGTACGCAGAGCTCGACCTCGAGGACGGCACGTTGACCTACGCC
Source organism: Gaiella sp. (assembly GCA_035716065.1). GTDB lineage: Bacteria > Actinomycetota > Thermoleophilia > Gaiellales > Gaiellaceae > Gaiella. The sequence continues at coordinate 9,725 of DASTKF010000199.1, read as the reverse complement.
TGCGCGGGCCATCCTCCGCCGCTGGTCCACGGCCCGGACGGCTGCCGGCTGCTCTGGGAGGGACGTTCGCTCCCGCTCGGTGCGTCGTTCGAGGGGCACCAGCGAACACAGGCGGTGGATCGACTGGCGACCGGTGAGACGATTCTCCTCTACACCGACGGACTGGTGGAAGATCGTGGACGCGGCATCTCCGCCGGTCTCGACCTGCTCCTGGAGGTCGCCGCGGAGGCGGACGGCGCCGCGCCCTCGGCCTTCGTCGAAAGCATCGTCGGCAGGCTCGTCGCGGCGATCGACAGCCAGGACGACGTCTGTGTGCTCGCGTTGCGGAGGACGTCGTCCGCCGCGCGGTTCGTCCACGTGTTCCCCGCCTCGCCCGGCGAGGTGCGAAAGATGCGACGTGCACTGTCGGTCTGGCTGGAGGAGGCGGGGCTCGACGAGCACACGACGCACGACGTTGTGCTCGCCGTTTCGGAGGCGGCCGCGAACTCGGTCGAGCACGGCTACCACTTCGACGCGGCCGGCAGCGTTCGCGTCGAAGCGTGGGCGAACGACGGCAGCCTGCACGTCGCGGTGCACGACCGAGGCGCGTGGCGCGCGCCCCTCGAGCGCTCCGAGCGCGGCCACGGGCGTGCGATCATGCAGGCGCTCATGCGGGACGTCGGCTTCGAGACCGAGAACGGCGGAACGGTCGTGCGCATGCGCCTGCCGCTTCCCGGCCCGCTCGTGCCGTGACGTCCGGCGAGACGCGCGTCACCCGGCGATCGGTGGGCGAGATCGACGTGATCGAGCTGGACGGCGAGGTCGACTTCGTGAGCGCGGACGAGGTCCGGAAGGCTCTGTGCGCGGCGGGCGCGCGTACCGTGGTGGTCGAGCTCGGCGCGGTCGACTTCATCGACAGCGCGGGCCTCCGTGCGCTGGATGCCGCGAACCGCGACCTTCGAGCGGACGGCCGAACGCTCGCGCTCGTCGCGCCGCCAGCGTCGCGCGCCGCGTTCACGTTCCGCATCGCGGGCTTCCCGGAGGACCGCATCCACGACTCGGTCGAGGCGGTCATGCAGACCGCGGCCGGCGGCTAGCCTAGGCGCTGGTGCCTGCCGACCGGAGTCGGCGCATGCGTACGGTGGTGCCGCGACCGCCAACGCCGGGCCCGATCTCGACGCGATCGACGAGAGCGTGGATGATCGCGAGCCCCATGCCGCTCTCGGACAGCTCGCCCTCGGACAGCACGGGAGCCGGCGCCGCGTCCATCCCCGGGCCGTCGTCCTCGACCATGATCTCGATCGCGTCGTCGGAGACCATGAAGCGGACGGTCACCGTCCCTTCGTCGCCGGGCCGGGCGTGCAGCACGGCGTTCCCGCACGCCTCGGTCACCGCGAGCTTGAGGTCGGCGAGCGTCGCTTGATCGATCTCCACCCCCCGCGCGATGCCGGCCAAGGCGAGGCGCGCGAGGATGAGGTACTCCGTCCGCGCGGGGATCTCGAGCGTGACGACGTCGACGCTCACCGGATGTTCTCCTGCATCGTGTCCTCGAGCCGGCCGCGCATCATGTGGAGCGCTCGCCGGAGCAGGCGCGAGACGTGCATCTGGGAGATGCCGATGTGCGCAGCGATCTCGGATTGGGTGAGCCCGTCGAAGAAGCGGAGCTCGACGATGCGACGCTCGCGCTCGTCGAGCGCATCGAGGCCGGCCTCGACGAGCGCGCTGTCTTCGACCTCGCTGAAGCCGGCGTCCTCGCCGCCGAGGACGTCCTGCATCGTCTCCTCCTCGCCGAAGCGGCCGAGCGGCTGCGACAGCGAGCGCGTCGAGTACGCCTCGTAGGTCTGCAATGCCTCCACGACCTCGTCCTCCGGCACCCCGACCGCCTCTGCCAGCTCGGGGATGGTCGGCGCCCGCCCGCGCTGCGCGGTCTCTGCCTCGATCGTGCGCATCAGCCTTCCGCCGAGCTCCTTCATCCGTCGCGGGACGTGGAGCGCCCACGCGCGGTCGCGGAAATGACGCTGGATCTCGCCGACGATCGTCGGAACGGCGTAGGTCGTGAACTGCACGCTCCGGCTCGTGTCGAAGCGCTCGATCGCGAGCAGCAGGCCGATCGACCCGACCTGGACGAGGTCTTCCTGCGGCTCACCGCGCCCCGCGTAGCGGCCGGCGAGGCTGCGGACGAGGGGCATGTAGCGCTCGACGAGCCTGTCGCGAGCGCTCTCGTCCCCGTCGCGGTATGCCTCGATCAGAGCGACGAAGTCGACGTCCTGCGTCACGATTACGCCCCGTCCCGTCGGGCGACGCTCATCCCGAGCTCGATCCAGGCGCCGCCACCGCCGTCCACGGGAACCTCCCGCACGGTGTCGACGAGCCGGGCGACGACCCGTCGCACGGCCGCGTCGTCCAGCTGGCCCCGCCGGAACACGCCGACGCGCACGGTCAGCTCCGTCTCGCTCGCCGTCGCCTCGACACGCGCGACGTCTTCGACGACGCCCTGCATGAGGAGGCTGTCGACCCCGAGCAGGAGATCGTCGACGCGGTCGACCGGAAGCTCGAAGCGCGCGGCGACACCGCCGAGCACGAGCGAGGCGACGCCGCGGTACCCGTCGCGCGCCGGGAAGTCGACCGTGGTGCGCGCCGGCGGACGCGCGTCGGCCGGGTCGCTCATCCGCGGGATCGTGCCGCCCGCTGCGCGTCGTCGAGCGTCTCGTGGAGCGCGAAGACGCGATCGAGCAGCGTGATCTCGAAGATCCTCCGGATGTGCGGTGACACGCAGACGACGGCGACCTTGCCGCCGTGCGGTCGGAGCCGCTTGACGGCCCCGAGCAGGACGCCGAGCGTCATCGAGTCGACGAAGGTCGCGTCGGAGAGGTCGACGATCAAGGCGGTGGCACCGCCGTCGATGGCGTTGGTCATCGCCTCGCGAAGCTGCGGAGCCGTGTGGAGGTCCGCCTGCCCGTGAACCGCGATGATGACCCCCTGCTCGTCGCCGTCGATCGTTTCGACGCCGAAGTCCGCCGAGTCCGTCTCGTTCATGGTCTCTTTTTCCCGCGCCTGCATCGCCGCCGACAGGATCTACCCGGTACCCGCCGTCGCCAAACCTACCGCCCCGAAGAGGGCGATCCGACGCGCGCCCTGCTCGGCGAAGAAGGTGGTTGGGCCGGTTCCGAGGACGGTGAGCGAGCTTGTGTTGACGGCGCCGTCCCGGACGCTGACCGTCGCGTACGGCAGGTAGTGGGTGTCCTTGCTCCAGGCACTCCGCACCTCCATCCCGAGGACCTCGTCCTGCGTGTCCACCCAGACGGCGCCCACGGTTCCGAGGCGGACACCGTCTGCCTGCACCGAGAGCCCGAGCAGCTCCCGGGCGACGTCGGGCGTCAACTCCGGCCTCCGACGGCACGGGCGAGCTCGGCCTTCGTCATCTTCGAGCGGCCCTTCACGCCCTTGTCCTTGGCCTCCTCGTAGAGCTGGTCCTTCGTGCGACCACGCGGGCCCTTCCGGTGGGAACGGAGCCCTCCGCGCCGCCCGGAGGAGATGTCATCGCGGGAGAGCCGCGACGACTCGTTCGCCTCGCCGTGGCGTGCGCGCTCCTTGTTGACGGTGCGCGCGGCGATCTCCTCCGCCGTGTCCTCCGACCTTCCCTCGTCCAGGAGGGAATCCTTGATGTGCTCGTACTGCCGGGCCCGCTTGCTCCCTTTCTTCACTCCGCGTGGCGGCACGGTTTCGCTCCTTTCGGGTTCGTAGGGTGTTCGTCCGATCGCAGGGCGGTCAGTCGGCGTGCTTCTCGTCCGCCTCGTCCTCGTCGTCCCGGTCGACGGCGTCCTCGACGTCGTCCGCGACGTCGCGGGCCTTGTCCTTGAGCTTCCCCCAGCCCTCCTGGGCCTCGCCCTCGAGCTGCTTCGTCTTCCCTTCGACCCGATCGCTGTCCATGTCCTCTCCCTGTTCTCTCGACGGTGTGTCCCGTGGCGCTACCCACGCGAAGCGGTTTCGACACCTCGGCGGACCGGTCGGGCGGAGGCGCGCGCGAGCTCGAGGTCGTCCGCGAGCTCCGCGCGTCGCCGCTCGCGCTCCTCGCCGGCGCGGAGCACGGCGGACGGGTGATACGTCACGACGACCGGCATCGCGAGCTCGGGGACTTGGAGGACGCGGCCGCGGAGCGCCGTGACTCGCGCGTCGCGTCCGAGCAGCGCCTGGGTCGCGGTGCGCCCGAGGCAGACGAGCACCTTCGGCCGCACGAGCTCGAGCTCGGCCCGCAGCCAGAGATCGCAAGCGGTGACCTCGGTCCAGTTCGGCGTGTCGTGGATCCGGCGGGTGCCCTTCGGCCGCCACTTGAAGTGCTTGTCCGCGTTCGTCAGGTAGACGTCCTTCTCGCGCAGTCCGACCTCGCCGAGAAGCTCGCGCAGAAGCTTTCCGGCCGGCCCGACGAAGGGCACGCCTCGGCGGTCCTCGACGTCGCCCGGCTGCTCGCCGACGAGCATCACACGGGCCGGGACGGGGCCCTCGCCGAAGACGACCCTCGTCGCGTCGCGCCAGAGGTCGCAGCGGCGGCACGTTCGCGCCTCTCGGCGCTTCTCGTCGAGCCTCTTCTCGGGTCGCGTGGACGAGGAGGGCACGACCCGGTGGTAGCCGGCCTCACCGGCGGCCAAACCAGAGCTCTCGGTTTCGCCCCACCCGGATCCGGGCATCCTCGTTCGCTCGCGAACGCAGCCGGAGCGGAGACGGATGGAGTCGGAGAACCGGAAGACGATCCTGTTCGCTCTTGTGGCGAACCTCTTCATCGCCGTGGCGAAACTTGCCGGCGGCGTCCTCACGGGCTCGAGCGCCCTGCTCGCCGAGGCCGCGCACTCGACCGCGGACTGCCTGAACCAGGTCTTTCTGCTCGTCTCGCTCTCGCTCGGCAAGCGCCGTCCCGACGAGGCGCATCCCTTCGGCCACGGCAAGGAGCGCTTCTTCTGGGCGCTGATGGCGGCGGTGATGATCTTCGTCGGGGGCGCGATCTTCTCGATCGTCCAGGGGGCGCTCGTCTTTCGCGGAGGCCACGTCGAGCACGACCTCCGTGCCGGCTTCGTCGTGCTCGCGATTGCCCTCGTCGCCGAGTCCATCGCGCTCGGGCGGGCCGTGCGCCAGATGAGGAGGCAGGCCCGCGACGCGAACAAGCCCGTCGCGCGGTACGTCCGTGAGAGCCGCGACCCGACCGTGAAGGTCGTCCTCGCCGAGGACTCGGCCGCGGTCGTCGGCGTCATCGTCGCGCTCACCGGCCTGACGCTCGTCCGCGTCACGCACAACGCCGTGTGGGACGGGGTCGCGTCGATCGGGATCGGGTTGATTCTCGCGTTCGTCGCCTATGCGATCGGCCGCGACGCCAAGCGCCTGCTGATCGGGGAGGCGGCGACCGCCGAGGACCGACGGGCGATCGAGCGGGCGCTCTGGGCCCATCCGTCCGTGCTCTCGGTCTCCGAGCTCCTCACGATGCAGGTAGGCCCCGAGGACATCCTGGTCGCCGCGAGGCTCGAGCTCGTGGACGAGCTCTCGATACCGTCCGTCGAGCGCGTGATGGACGAGCTGCAGCGGGACGTGCGACGCGCCGTCCCGACCGTGCAGCAGGTCTTCATCGACCCGACGCCCACAAAAGAGGACCGTACGACGGCGGTCGCGGTCTCCGCGACGGGACGTTAGCCGGCCCGCTTCGTGCCCTTGCGGGCCGCGCCGCTCGCCGGTAGCACAGCGGCGATCCGGTCGAGCGCGGCGCCGAGCAGCTCTCTCTCGACGTCGAGCTGGGCCAGTACGAGGGCCAGCAGGCGGCGTCCCTCGTCCGTCGTGCGGACGAGGACCACGCGCCCGTCCTGTCGCCACGATTCCCGCCGCACGATGCCCTTCGTCTCCGAGCGGTCGGCGAGCTCGGTGACCGTGCTCTGCGCGAGACCGAGGTCCTCGGACAGCGTCCCGATCGAGGCCGTGCCCTCGTGCCGGCCCTCGAGCGTGAGAAGCAGCAGGTGCTGGCGCGGCGTGATGCCGCAGCGCCGCACGATCGCGTCCGAGGCTCGCTCGAAGCGCAGGAGCGTGAGGCGAAGGTCGGCCAGCCGGGCCAGCAAGTCGCGATCTTCGGGCGAGATGTTTACGTGATCCATGTTGTGGGGACGTCGCCGCTGTGCGTCGTATTGGATCGTACTGCGATAGACACACTCGCTCGAGCCGATCCCGAAGTCTCGCTCGCCTGCTCGTCGGCCTCCCGTTCGTCCTGCTCCTCGCCGGGTGCGGCTCGGACCAGTCGACCCTCGAGCCCGCCAGCAAGGCGTCGAGCGACATCGCGACGATCTGGTGGGTGATGCTCGTCGGCTCGGCGGTGGTCTTCGCCGTCGTGCTCGCGCTCGTCGTCGTGGTGGTCGTCCGGCGGCGAGGCGCTGCCACGCCGGCCGACGCGCCCGGAGGGCGCAACCGCGGCGCGCACATCTTCGTCGGCGTGGCGGGCGTCCTCGTCCCGCTCGTCGTCCTCGCCGCGCTGTTTGCCCTGACCCTGGGGACCGTCTCGACGACGTCCTCGGCCGCGGGAGCGTCGAGCTCCGTGATGACGATCGAGGTCACGGGGCGCCAGTGGTTCTGGGACGTCGAGTATCCCGACCACCACGTCCGCACGGCGAACGAGATCCACATTCCCGTCGACGAGACCGTGACGATCGTTGCCCTCTCCGGCGACGTGATCCACAGCTTCTGGGTGCCGGAGCTGAACCGGAAGATCGACATGATCCCGGGGCAGCGGAACGTGATCCGGCTGCGTGCCGACCGTGCCGGCGTCTTCCGCGGGCAGTGCGCGGAGTTCTGCGGCGTGCAGCACGCGCACATGGCGTTCACCGTCGTCGCCGAGCCGCGCGACCGGTTCGACGCGTGGCTCGCGCGCGAGTCGCAACCCGCGCCGCAGCCGCAGACGGTCGCCGAGCAGCGCGGCCAGCAGGTGCTCCTCGGGTCGTCCTGCGTCTACTGCCACACGATCGGCGGGACGAACGCGAGCGGCAAGATCGGCCCTGACCTGACCCACCTCGCGTCGCGCCGGTCGATCGGCGCGGGCGTCGTCCCCAACACGCCCGGGTACCTCGCGGGCTGGATCCTCGACCCCCAGCATCTGAAGCCGGGCAACAAGATGCCCGCTACCGCCCTGAGCGGGCCGCAGCTGCAGGACCTGCTCGCCTACCTGAGGACTCTGCGGTGACGGTTGTCGACGCACCGCGCCTCCGCCGCTCGTGGGCCGAGCCGGCGGGCATCGTCGCGTGGTTCGCGACCGTCGACCACAAGCGGATCGGCACGCGCTACATGGCGACCGCGCTCGTCTTCTTCTTCCTCGGCGGGCTCGAGGCGGCCGCGTTGCGCGCGCAGCTGGCGCGCCCGGAGGAGCGCCTGCTCTCTCCCGAGGCCTACGACCAGCTGTTCTCGATGCACGGCCTGACGATGATCTTCCTCTTCGCGACGCCGATGCTCTCGGGGTTCGGCAACTACTTCGTGCCGCTCCAGATCGGCTCGCGTGACATGGCGTTCCCGAAGCTCAACGCGCTCGGCTATTGGATCTTCCTCGGCGCCGGCCTCTTCATGTACTCCGGGCTCGTCCTCGGCAAGGCGCCGAACGTCGGGTGGTTCAACTACGTCCCGCTCTCCGCGAAGCAGTTCGACAGCGGTCCGAACGTCGACTTCTACGGCCTGGGACTGATCTTCCTCGGGATTTCGACGACGGCCGGCGCGATCAACTTCATCGTCACGATTGCGAAGCTCCGCGCGCCCGGGATGTCGATCAACCGGATCCCGCTCTTCTGCTGGGCGGTGCTCGGGACGTCGTTCGCGATCGTGTTCGCGATTCCGGCACTCACCGCCGCGTCGGGCCTCCTCGAGCTCGACCGCCTGTTCGGCTTCCGTATCTTCGACCTGTCGGGCGGCGGCAATCCGGTGCTGTGGCAGCACCTCTTCTGGATCTTCGGACACCCGGACGTCTACATCATCTTCCTGCCCGCGGTCGGGATCGTGTCCACGATCGTGCCGACGTTCGCGCGCCGGCCGATGGTCGCGTACACGTGGATGGCGCTCGCGACGATGATGATCGCGTTCCTCGGCTTCGGCGTCTGGGTGCACCACATGTTCGCCGTGGGGCTCCCACAGCTGACCATCACGTTCTTCGCAGCCGCGAGCCTGCTGATCGCGGTTCCGAGCGGCGTGCAGGTGTTCGGCTGGCTCGCGACGCTCGTCGGCGGCCGACCCGTGCTGCGGACGCCGTTGCTCTACGTCCTCGGCTTCTTCCTCGTCTTCGTCCTGGGTGGCGTGACCGGCGTGATGTTCGCCGTGATCCCGTTCGACCAGCAGGTGACCGACTCGTACTTCGTCGTCGCGCACTTCCACTACGTGCTCTTCGGCGGGGCCGTGTTCCCGATCCTCGCGGGCATCCACTACTGGCTGCCGAAGATCTCCGGCCGGATGCCCAGCGAGACGCTCGGCCAGGTCAGCTTCTGGCTCGTCTTCGGCGGCTTCAACCTCGCGTTCTTCCCGATGCACATCTCCGGGCTGCTCGGGATGCCGCGCCGTGTCTACACGTACCCGTCCGACATGGGCTGGGGCACGCTCAACCTGCTCTCGACGATCGGCGCCTACGTGCTCGCGATCGGGCTCGTCGTGGTGGCGGTGAACATCGTGCGCACGTACCTCGCCGGTGAGGCGGCCGGCGACAACCCCTGGGGCGCGCCGACGCTCGAGTGGGCGACGACGTCGCCGCCGCCGCCGTACAACTTCGCGACGATTCCGATCGTCCGAAGCGAGGTGCCGCTTTGGGACGGCCACTCGCATCCGACGAACGTCACCCTTCCCGACGGCCACCTGACCGCGGAGACGTCGCTCCTCGAGGGCGACCCCGAGCGCGTGCTCCACATGCCGGAGGAGTCGCTCGTGCCGCTCTGGTTCGCCGTGGCGCTCGCGCTCGTCTTCGTCGGCCTGATCATCCAGGTCTGGTGGGTGGCGATCGTCGCCGGCGCGCTCGCCGCGCTGGCGCTCGGAGCGTGGCACTGGCCCGTCGGCCGGGAGCGTGAGGCATGACGAGCGTCGCGCACCGGGCGCCGCCGCTGACCCGCGAGCCGGCGTGGTGGGGGATGCTGCTCCTGATCGCCACGGAGGCCGCGCTCTTCGCCCTGCTCCTCGCGTCCTACTTCTATACGAAGTTCCAGACCGAGGGGCCGTGGCCGCCGGACGGCATCGCCGACCCCAAGCTCGCGAAGCCGATCGTGATGACGGTGCTGCTGATGGTGAGCAGCATCCCCGCCTACCTCGCCGAGCGGAACGCGCGGCGCGGGAACCAGCGGGGGCTCGTGCTCGCGCTCGCCGCGACGCTCGTGCTCGGCGGCGCCTTTCTCGCTATGCAGGTCTGGGAGTACACCGAGAAGGTCGATCTCTTCACGCCGCGGACGAACGCGTACGGCTCGCTCTTCTACACCATCACCGGGCTCCACGGCATGCACGTGATCGCCGGGCTCGTGCTCCTTTTGTGGACGCTCGTCTTCGCCCTCCGCGGCGCGTTCCCGGCGGACCGTCACCTCGCCGTCCAGAACGTGTCGCTCTACTGGCACTTCGTCCACGGCGTGTGGCTCTTCGTCTTCGTGTCCCTCTACCTCTTGCCGGCCCTGTGACCGCGGGCCGTCGTGTCGCGCTCGCGGCCGCCGTGCTCGCGGCGCCGGTCGCCTGGGCCGCTCAGCTCGTGATCGGCTACTCGCTCGAAGAGGGAG
>DASTKF010000198.1:0-10281 GCA_035716065.1 Gaiella sp. | reverse complement strand
CGCCACCTCCACCGCACCCGACCGCGAGCACGGCGAAGGAGCCGACGACCACCGCGGCCACGAGCACACGCATGGTTATCCTCATCGAGTCCTCCTATCGTCGAGCCGTCCGGTATCAGTGGACGGACATCCGCTTCGCTTGTGTTCCCCTCATGGGTCTCCCGGAAACGACATCGAGCACGCCCTTACGGAACCCTCATCGTTGGCGGCTCCTCGTCTCCGGAGTCGCGGGCGCCGCCCTCCTGCTGCCCGGGAGCGCCTTGGCGCACGTGACGATGACTCCCCCGTTCGTCGATGCGGACGTGAAGTCGACGGTGTCTTTCGAGATGCCGAACGAGCGGCCGCCGCACGCGACGATCTCGCTCGAGGTGAAGGCGCCGCCCGGCGTCGAGCTCGCCTCCGCGACGCCGCCGGCGGGCTGGAAGCTTCAGCTCGAGCACGACCGCGCACGCTGGACGGGGGGACGGATCGAGGGACAGCGGACCCTCGCCTTCCCGCTCGTCGTCATCGCTCGCACGCGCGCCGGCACGGAGATCTTCAGAGCCACGCAGGGCTACGACGACGGGGAGAGCGTCCGCTGGGACGCCGGCCTGACGGTCCTCCCTGCGGCCGGCGACGAGGCGCCCTCCCAGCATCTCGACCGCGCGCTCCTCGCCGGGGGCGTCGGCCTAGTCGTCATCGCCGTCAGCTTCCTCGCGCTGCGGCTGCTCAGGCGCCGCCCACTTCAAGAGCGATAGCGGCAACCGTTGCTACCGTCCCGCGCGCGGTGCTCTTCGCGCAGATCCTGAACGGCGATCTCGGCTGCGCCTCGTATCTCGTCGGCTGCGAGGAGGCGGGCGAAGCCGTTGTCGTCGATCCGCCGTACGCGATCGAGGAGGTGCTGGCGGAAGCAGAACGGCTCGAGGTACGCATCGTCCGGACGCTCGAGACCCACACGCACGCCGACCACGTCTCGGGCCACGGCCGCCTCGCGCTCGAGCACGGCGTGCCCGTCAGCATCCACCCCGCAGCCGGGGCCGAGTACCCGCACGACCCGCTCTCCGACGGCGACGAGGTCACGGTCGGGAACGTCACGCTTCGCTGCATCTCGACGCCCGGCCACCGGCCGGAGCACTGCTGCCTCGCGGTGATCGACCGGACCCGGGCGGACGAGCCGTGGCTCGTCCTCACCGGTGACTCGCTCTTCGTCGGCGACGCCGCCCGTCCCGATCTCGCGGTCGGCGCAGCGGAGGGCGCGGAAGGGCTCTTCCACTCGCTCCGGCGGCTGATGGAGCTGCCCGACGGCGTCGAGGTGTTTCCCGGCCACGTCGCCGGCTCGCTGTGCGGCGTCGCGATGAGCACCCGCGGCTCGACGACGATCGGCTTCGAGCGCCGCTTCAACCCGATGGCATCCATCCCCGAGCTGGACGCGTTCGTCGCCGAGTCGGCTGCAGTGTCGGCGCCGAAGCCGCCGAACCTCGCCCGAATCGTGGAGCTGAACCACGGGCCGTTCCTCGGTGCGCAGCCCGCTCCGACCGAGCTGCCGCTGCCGAGGCCCGAATCGCAGCTGCTCGACGTCCGCCCGGTCGCCGATCACCTCGCTGGGCACCTTCCGGGGGCGGTCAGCGTCCCCGTTGCCGGCGCGAGCTTCTCGACGAAGGCCGGCTTCGTGCTGGACGGCTCCACCGCGGTGACGGTGCTCGCCACCGATGCCTCCGAGGCCGGCCGGGCCGTACGCGGCCTCCACTCCGTGGCGTTTCTCGACATCGCCGGGTACGTGCTCGGGGCCGGACCGGAGGTCACGCAGCAGGCGACGATCGACGAGCTCGAGGGCCTGATCGACGCCGGTGCGACCATCGTCGACGTGCGCGAGCACGACGAGCGGGACGAGGGGTACATCCCGGGCAGCCGGAACATCCCCTACCGCCTCATGCGCGCGTGCTGCCCCGACCTGCCCGACGACCGGCCGATCGTGACGATCTGCAACTCAGGGCCGCGCGCGGCGATCGCGGCCAGCATGCTCCGCGCGAAGGGCTACGACGCGCGCCCCGTCGTCGACGGTGGCATGTCGGACTGGCTCGAGCGCGGGTCGACGGCGGTCAGCTTCCGCCGCTGCGGGAACTGACTTCGGCCTCGAGCTCGCGAAGTCGCGCAGTTGCCCCGAGCCCGTGCAGCAGCTCGCGGGCGCGGCCGAGCGCGGCGCCGTCGCCCTCGCGCGCCGCGAGCACGAGCGTCTCTGCCTCGAGCTGCGGCGCCCCGATCTCGCGCAGCACCGCCGCCGCCTCGGCGAAGCGGCCCGCGTCGATGTGCAGCGCCGCCTCCAGGAACCGTGGGCCTGGCCGTTCGTCGAGTGCGGCGAGAGTCCCGCGCCGGCCACCTACGAGCTCGGCCGCGAGCGCGGCGTAGACAGTCCAGTACCCAGGCATCACGCCCTGACGGTTGGCTCGGCGTCGGGCGAGGAGCTGGTCGACGAGCACGCGAGCCTCGTCCACCGACCCGGAGCGCGCGAGCGTCCAGGCGGCCGTCGCGAGGCTCGGAAAGACGGACTGCTCGTCGCCACGCGAGTATCCGAGCTCGATCCCGCGGCGGGCGGCAGCAGCCGCTTCGTCGGCGCCACCGGAGCGGACGAAGCCGAGCTCGGCGAGGACGAATTGGAAGACCGGCTCGTAGTAGAGCCCGCCGACCTTCCGGGCCCGCTCGAGCTCCGCGTTCGCGATCGCCTCCGCTTCCTCCCACCGTCCTGCGAAGAAGCATCCCTCGCAGAGGTTGCCCGAGGCGAAGCCCCCGGTCCCGCCCGCCGTCCCGGCGCGCACGTTGTAGGCGAGCCCCTCGCGCGCGACCGCGATCGCGTCGTCGAGGTCGCCGAAGTCCAGCAGGATGCTCGAGAGGTTGACGTACGCCCGGCTCACCTCCGTCGGGTCGTACTCCATCGTCAGCCAGCGGGCTTCCTCCAGGTCCTCCCGCACGTTCTCGTAGTCGCCGAGGTTCGCACGGCACGTCGCCTTGGTGATCAGCCCGGAGGCCCTCGCGGGCTCGGCCCCGACGGACGATGCGACCTCGATCGCGCGGTCGGCGATCTCGACCGCGTGCTGCGTGCGGCCCGCCAGCATGTCGAGCCGCGCAACCTGCGCGAGGACGTGAGCATGGTCGCGCGAGGGCGGCTGGCCTTCGACGAGCTCCACACCGCGCGCCGCCCACTCTGCGGCTCCGTGGCCGTCGCCGTTCTGCCAGAGCGAATGCGCGATGTCGACGGCGACGGCGGCGGCTCCGCCCTTCGACCCCTCGGCGAGAAAGAGCTCGAAGGCGCGCAGGAGCTCCTCCCGGCCGCTTTGCTCCGTGAACACGAGCGCCTTTCCGAGCACTCGCAGCGCTTGCGCATCGAGAACGCCGTCCGACCATTCTGCGGCCGCGCGCAACGCCCGGACGCACGCCGGAGGCGCTCCCACCGCGAAGGCGCGGAGCCCTGCCTCGCGCAACGCTGCCGCGGCGGCCGGCCGCAGCTCGGCGGCGTCGAGCCCCGCGCTCCGCGACAGCTCGATCGCCTGGACGTAGTGGTGGGCGAGCAGCTCCGAGCGGTCCTCCCGACGATCCTCCGGAAGCGTCTCGATCCACCGGGCGACGCGGACGTGGCGCTCCACGCGGTCGGGGCGCGGGAGTTGCGCATAGACGGCGTCGCGCACCAGACCGTGGACGAAGGCGTGCTGGGTCGCGCCGGCAACGGCGGAATGCCTCTCACGGCGGAGAAAGTCCTTGCGCCCGAGTGAGCGCAGCAGGTCGCCGACGTCCTCGTCCCCGCCCTGCTGGAAGACGGCCCGAAGGCCGTCCGACCAGACGACGCCACCCATGACCGCCGCGTCGCGGAGCAACTCCTTCTCGGCGGCCGGCAGAAGGTCGACCCGCGCGGTGACGATTCCGAGCACCGTGTCCGGGAGCTCTGCCGTCGCCCCGCCGGACGCCTGCATCCGGACGAATTCCTCGGCGTACAGCGGATTCCCGCCCGCACGCTCGACGACGGAGGCGCGGAGATCTTCGTCCGCCGGGTCGCGACCGAGCAACGACTCCACCAACCGGTGCGTCTCGTCGGTCGTCAGCGGACCGAGCGACACCGTGAGCGCGTTTCGCTTGCCTCCGCCCCAGTCGGGTCGGCGCTCGAGGAGCTCCGGCCGCGCGCAGCAGACGACGAGCAGCGGGACGCTCTCGACCAGCTCGGCGAGCTCGTCGACGAACTCGAGCATTCCCTCGTCCGCCCACTGGAGGTCGTCGAACACGACCACGAGCGGCCGGCGCTCCGCGAGCAGCTCGAGGAACGTCCGCCAGCCGGCGGCGAGCTCGGCGCGCCGGTCGGAAAGTGCCGCGTCCTCGGGCGCGAGCCCGACGAGCGGGCGCAGGCTCGAGGCGATCCGGCGCCGGTCGGCGTCGGGAACGAGCTCGTCGACCGTCGCGGCGAGCTTGCGCGCCGCAGCCTCGGCGGTGTCGTTCTCGTGGATGCCGGCCTGCGCCTTGATGACCTCCCCGAGCGCCCAGAAGGTCACGCCCTCCCCGTAGGGCAGGCAGCGGCCGTAGCGCCACGTGATGATCTCCTCGTCGTCCGCCACGGCCTGGCCGAGCTCGGCGACGAGCCGGCTCTTGCCGATGCCCGGCACGCCGACAAGGGTGACGAGCTGCGGGGAGCGGTCGACCCGGACGCGCGCGAACGCACCGAGCAGGAGCGCCCGCTCGTGCTCGCGACCGACGAGTGGCGAGGCGGGGTCGCCGGCGGGCTCGCCGACGCGACCCACCGGTTCGAGGGCCTCCCACACCGGCACGGGGTCGGCCTTTCCCTTCGCCTCGACCGGGTCCTGCGCGCGGTAGACGATCAGCCGCTCCGTCGCTCGGTGGGTCGCTGCCCCCACGAGGATGCCGTCGACGGGCGCAGCCGCCTGGATCCGCGCTGCCGTGTTCATCACGTCGCCCGCGACCATCGACTCCCCGGCCGCGGCGCGTGCATCGAGCGCCACGAGCGCTTCACCCGTCGCGACGCCGACCCGCACGTGGAGGTCGAGCGCGTCGTCGCGCTCGTTGAGCGCCGCGATCGAGTCGCGTGCCGCGAGCGCGGCGCGGACCCCCCGCTCCGGGTCGTCCTCGTGCGCCGTCGGCGCGCCGAACACCGCTACGACTGCGTCGCCGATGAACTTCTCGACGGTGCCGCCGTACCGCTCGAGCTCCCGGCGGAGCGTCTCGTGGTAGCGACGCAGCAGCGCACGGACATCCTCGGGGTCGAGGCGCTCGGCGCGCGCGGTGGAACCTACGAGATCGACGAAGACAGCCGTCACGACCTTCCGCTCCTCGCGCGTCCGAGGCTCGGCCGCGAGCGGCGCGCCGCAGCCGTTGCAGAACCGGGCGTCGTCCGGATTCTCCCGTGCGCACTCCGCGCAGGCGATCACGCGGCGAGTGTACGCGTTGTCAGCGGAGCCGACGAACCGTGTAGCCCGCCTCGGCCAGCGTCCGGATGAGGAGCTGGGCGTGCTCCTCATCGCGCGTCTCGAGCGTCAGCTCCGCCTCCGTCTCGAGGACGCCGATGTTGCGGCCCTCGCGGTGGTGCTGGATCGCGAGGACGTTCGCGCGGTGCCCGGCGATCAGCCCGACGATGTGCGCGAGCTCTCCGGGGCGGTCCGGGATCAGCAGTGCGACGACGAGGTACCTGCCCGAGGCCGTCATGCCGTAGCGGATCACCGACCCCATCGTCGTCGCGTCGATGTTCCCGCCCGCGAGGAGAGCACAGACGGGGCCGCCACCGCCGACCCGGCCGGCGAGGACGGCCGCCACCGGAGCGGCGCCTGCGCCCTCGACGACGAGCTTCGATCGCTCGAGGAGGAGGACGATCGCCTGCGAGATCTCCTCGTCGTCCACGACGACCACCTCGTCCATCAGCTCGTCGAGGATCTCCCGGGTGAGCGTCCCGGGATGCTTCACGGCGATGCCGTCCGCGATCGTGGCGCCGGACGGCTCCCTCCCGGCAAACGGAGCGCAGGCTGCCGACTGGACGCCGACGATTCTCACCTCGGGCCGGAGAGCGCGGAGCGCGATCGCGGTTCCCGCCGCGAGCCCGCCGCCGCCGACCGGGATCACGACCGTCAGCTCACCCGACGGCAGCTGCCCGGCGAGCTCCAGGCCGAGGGTGCCCTGCCCCGCGACGACGCGCGCGTCCTCGAAGGCGTGCACGAACGTCGCGCCGGTCTCCGTCTCGCGCGTCCGCGCCATCGCGACCGTCTCGTCGAACCCATCACCCGCCAGCTCGACCGTCGCTCCGTAGCCTCGCGCGGCCTCGACCTTCGCCATCGGCGCGGCCTCCGGAACGAAGATCGTCGCGGCGATGCCCGCCTCCCGCGCGGCCCAGGCCACCGCCTGGCCGTGGTTCCCGGCGCTGGCCGTGAGGACGCCGCGGCCGCGCTCATCCGCCGACAGCTGCGCGATCGTGTTGTACGCGCCGCGGATCTTGAACGCTCCGGTGCGCTGCAGGTTCTCGGCCTTGAGGAGGACCGTCCGCCCCGAGAGACGCGACAGTGTCTCCGAGGAGTACACCGGCGTCACGCGCGCGACGCCGTGCAGCCTGTCCTGCGCGGCGCGCACGTCGTCGATCGTGGGACGCTCGCTCACGGTGAGCGATCGCCCGTCACCGCGTGGACGACGGCGGCGACCGCGGTCACCGGATCGACCTCCCGGCGCTGGACGCCCTCCACCAGCGCGCGCACGTCGTCGTCGTCTTGCATCGCCTGCCGGACGAGCCGCCTGACCCGCGCGACGGCGAGCGCCTCGACCTCGCCGCTCAGGTTGCGCTCGCGTCGCGCCTCGAGCTCTCCCCGCTCGCCGAGCTCGGCCCTGCGCTTCTCGAGCGCGTCCCAGAGCTCGGGCACGCCTTCGCCCCGAAGCGCCTCGGTGAGCAGGATCGCCGGCCGCCGCTCGCGTACGGGATCGAGCGCGACGATCGACCGCACCTCCTGCAGCATCGTCTTCGCCGCAGGATGGTCCATCTTGTTGACCGCGATCACGTCGGGGATCTCCATGATCCCAGCCTTGAGCGCCTGCACCGCGTCGCCGGAGCCGGGCATCAGCACGAGCAGGACGACGTCGGCGATGCCGATCACCTCGACCTCGCTCTGGCCGGTACCGACTGTCTCGAGGAAGACGACGTCCTTCCCGGATGCGTCGACCAGGAGGAGCGTCTGGAGGGTCGCTTCGGCGAGGCCGCCGAGGTGCCCGCGCGTGCCCATCGAACGGATGTAGACCTCCGCGTCGAGGAAGTGGTCCGCGAGGCGGATGCGATCGCCGAGCAACGCGCCGCGAGTGAACGGGCTCGACGGGTCCACGGAGACGACGCCGACGCTCCTGCCGAGGCTGCGCGCGTGGCCGACGAGCGCGCTCACGAGTGACGACTTGCCGACGCCCGGCGGCCCGGTGACGCCGATCGACGCGGCGCGACCCGTGCTCGGGTAGACCCGCCGCACGATCTCGGCGCCCTCCTCCTCCCCGTCCTCGACGAGTGAGATCGAGCGGGCGAGCGCGCGCCGGTCTCCGGCGAGGACGCCGGTGACGAGCTCGTCCTGCGTCCAGCTGCGGCCAGCCATAGAGCCTTGACTCTACGGCGTGGACCGGCTCTCGGCGTCGCGTGGCGCGAGCACGGCGACCTCCGGCGATCCCCGCTCGAGCTCGCGCTGGCGCGTCTCGTCGATCTCGTCCATCAGCGTTCTGATCCGCTCGAGCCCGCTCGGCGCGCGAGCCGGCTCGTCCACCTCGCGCAGCCGAGCCGTGAGAACGACCGCCAGCGCCGCCGCGACGAGGAAGATGCCGCTCGCGATCGCCCAGGACGTGCGCGCCCCGACGGCGTCCACCAGCAGGCCGCCCGCAGCCATCGAGAGCCCGAGGATCGCGTAGTACGTCGACATGAGGACGGCAAGCGCCCTGCCGCGCATCGAGTCCGGCGCGCCCCGCTGGACGAGCACCTGGTTGCAGACGATCGCCGCTCCATTGCCTATTGTGGCTACTGCAGCGAGGATGGCGGCGAGCACGATCGTCGGCGAGGCGGACGCGAGCCCGAAGCCCGCGGCCATCAGCGCGAGCGCCGCCGGATACACGCGGCGCATGCCGAAGGCGCCGAGCGCCGAGGCTGCGAAGAAGCTCCCGATCACGAGCCCGACCCCGGTCGCGCTGACGAGGAAGCCGAGCCCGACGTTGCCCGCGTCGAGGTCGTGCTTGGCGAAGATGACCTCGGCCACGTTGATGCACGCGGTGGCGACCGCCGCCGTGCTCCAGACGACGAGCACCGTCACGAGGTGCCGAGAGCTGACGACGAGGCCGAGTCCCTCTCGCAACTCGCTCCAGTGACCCTTGGTGAGCGGAGCGTCGGAGCGGAGCGCGCTGCCCGCGATCCGCGCAACGAGGACGGCGGAGAGCAGGAAGGTCGCGGCGTTCGTCCAGTACGCGAGGTCGACGCCGTCCGAGGCGAGGAGCAGGCCTGCGATGGCCGGCCCGACTGTCCACGCGACGTTCTCGACCGTCGTGAGCAGGGACGTCGCCTGCTCGCGGTCCTCCTCGGTGACGAGGTTCGGGAGACCGGCCCACACCGCGGGGCGGAAGAACCCGGTGGCGATGCCGTTGACCGCAGCGACCGCGACGATCGCGCTCGGCTCGTCCACGAACGGCAGGATCGCGAACGTGACGGCCCGGACGAGATCCGAGGCGATCATCAGCCGGCGGCGCGACAGGCGGTCGACGAGCGGCCCCAGCACCAGCCCGATCAGCACGATCGGCAGGAAGTCGGCGATCAGGAGCGTCGCGAGCCAGCGGCCGGATCCCGTCTCGTCGTAGACGTGGACGGAGAGAGCGAGCGCCGCGAGGTACGAGCCCATCGCCGACCCGGCCGTGGCCCAGAAGAGCAGGGCGAAACCTCGGTTCCGGCGAAGGAGGGACAGACGGCCTGTCGCTCCGAAGAGCACGGGATGACGCTACCACCGGCACGCGACGCGGAACAGTGGCGGAAAACGCCACTGGCGGGACGTTGCGGTTGCCTCCGCCGCAGCCGCCGGGCGGGACTGCGCCGTGCGCCCGGCGCCCTGCTTCGACTCTACGCGACGGGGCCGCTCGGGCCTGTCGCCCGCGCCATGCGCTCGGCGACGACCTTGGCGAGCGCGAGCCGGTCCGGGTTGCCCACAGGGCTCCCGAAGGAGGTGAACAGGAGGCCCGACTGGATGCGTCCGTGCTGAAGGATGACGGCGTCGACGTACGCGCGGACCCGCTGGCTGCCGCTGAGCGTCACGTTGACCACGATCCGGTACGCCGCGGTCTTCGGCGACACCGACGGGAACGGGATCTTCTTCGCCGACACGACCGTGATCTTCTGTCCCGGCCCCGCAG
Source organism: Gaiella sp. (assembly GCA_035716065.1). GTDB lineage: Bacteria > Actinomycetota > Thermoleophilia > Gaiellales > Gaiellaceae > Gaiella. The sequence goes on along the minus strand of DASTKF010000198.1, from coordinate 912 downwards.
AGAGCCGGATGATGTCGCCGAGGCAGGTGGTCGTCTGGCGCGTCGATCCACGGTTCCAGGACGTGTTCGCCTCGCGGAGCGTGCGGTACACCTGCGCGGTCGAGCCGACCGTGACGAAGAGCGGCGGCTGCGCAAGGCGGAAGTCCGGCGACGCCGCATCGCCCGTGACGGTGAGGTCGGTCTCGTCCAGAGGGCCGCAGCGGGCGCCCTTCGGCAGGTGCTGCTCGTCCTTGGTTCGTGCGACCGACGTGAAGCCCGTGCCCAGGTCGCCGCGCTTGAGAACGACCGAGCGAGCCGTCGTCTGTCCCGCGTTGGTCAGCGCCTTCTTCGGCTGCCCGTCGCCGGCGAGGGCGGCGGGCCCGACGAGCGCGGCGATCAGGACGACGAGAAGCAGAGAACGCACGATCTCACTGTACTCCGGCGGCGTTCCGCCGCACGACTCCGCTCACCTGGGGTCGTACGCGAGATTCGGGCGCAGCCAGCGCTCGACGGTCGCGATGTCCATCTGCTTGCGCCCGGCGTAGTCCTCGACCTGGTCGCGACCGATCCGGCCGATGGAGAAGTACCGAGCCGCCGGATGCCCGAAGTAGAGGCCGCTGACGCTCGCCCCGGGAAGCGACGCGTAGGACTCCGTGAGCGAGAGCCCGGCGGAGCCAGCGTCGAGGAGCGAGAACAGCGTCGGCTTCTCTGAGTGGTCGGGACAGGCCGGGTAGCCGAAGGCAGGCCGGATGCCGCGATAGCGCTCCGCGACGAGCTCGTCGTTTCCGAGGTGCTCCTCGGGCGCGTACCACGCGCGCCGCGACTGCGCGTGGAGCCATTCGGCGAAGGCCTCGGCGAGGCGGTCGGCCAGCGCCTTGACCATGATCGCGTTGTAGTCGTCGCCGTCCGCCTCGAACGACGAGGCGAGCTCGT
>DASTKF010000197.1:0-7339 GCA_035716065.1 Gaiella sp. | reverse complement strand
CGAGGATCGGCCGCAGCGCCTGGTCGATCTGACGGCAGTACTGCCGCATGCGCACCTTCTGACCCTCCGAGCCCTGGACCGCGCCGCGCGGCGCGCGGTCGGCGATCGACGCCATCCCAGCGGCGCTGGCGACGTCGGTCGGCAGGTCGGGAACGTCGACATCCCAGGAACCGAGCTCGGGGCCGACCTCGAGCACGCGCACGGAGCCCTGCGCGAGGGCGAGGACGAACGCGACCTGCGGAAAGGTCACTGCGCGGAGGAGCGGCTTGAGGTGGAACCGGTCGGAGACCTGCACCTGGGCGACGAGCCGGTTCGGAAGCCTGAACGTGACGAGCGAGCCCGGTGTTGCCAAGAGCGCGAGGCTCCGCGCCTGGAAACGCCAGAACGTGCCGTCGCCGTCGAGCTCGCCGAGCTGCTCGTCGATCGCCGCGACGTCCGCCTTCGACATCCCGGCCTCCTCGAGCTGCCGCACAGCCTCGGCGGCGAGGTTCTTGAGCTCGATGCGCTCCGCGTCGCCGCTCGACGCAGGATCGGTGGGCACGTAGATCGAGACGCTGGCCGGGTCCCGGTTCGCCAGCAGTCGGTCGATCTGGCCACGGGTCGGGATGTCGGTGTGCAGGTTCACGAAAGTGCTCCTCGGTGGCCGGCGACCGTTTGCGGGACGCGGTGGGCGTCGCCTGACAGGAGGCTACCCTGGCCCGGTGCAGGACGGTGCCGCTGTCGAGCGTGTGAAACGGAGACGGCCGTTCTGTGCCGACCTCTCGCGCACGCGCGAGGAGCCGCTCGGCGCGACCGCGAGCCGGATCGACCACTGGCTCCTCGTGGAGTACCGCGGCGCCTGGCGACGCGACGTTCTCGGGGGGAGCCTCCTCTCGTCCACCCTCAAGGCCCATCTGCGCGAGCACCTCGAGCTGCTGCGGCCCGCCCGCCTCCTCTTCGTCAAGCAGCCGGAGCGGCGCGCAGAGAGCGGCAGGCGCGTCTTCCTCGCGTCGACGACACCCGGTGGCGAGCGGCTGCTCGGTCTCGAGGTCGAGCACCAGGACGACCTCCGAGGCGTCGACCTCGCCGGCGCGCTCGCCGGCGGCGATGCGCCGTTCCGCCCGGTCGCGGATCCCGTTCTCGTCGTCTGCACGCACGGGAAGCGCGACCGCTGCTGCGCGCGGTACGGCGGCCCGCTGTACGACGCGCTGCGCGCGGCCACCGCACCCGGAGAGGTGTGGCAGTCGACTCACGTCGGCGGCGACCGCTTCGCTGGCAACGTCGTCGCGCTGCCGCAGGGGACGTTCCACGGGCGGGTGGCGCCGGGCGACGTCCCGGGCTTGCTCGAGGCCATGGCTCGAGGCCGCGTCGACCTCGACCGCTACCGCGGCCGAAGCGCCTATTCGTTCGCGGTGCAGGCTGCCGAGCGGGCGCTCCGTGAGACGGAGGGCATCCTCGGCCTCGACGACCCGGTGCTGCTCGGGTCCGAGAGGAGCGGCGACGAGACCTGGCGCGTGCGCTTCCGCACGCCGGACGGTGCGACTCATCGGCTCGACGTCGTCGCCGAGCTCGGCGAGCCGGAGCTCCTCACCTGCGAGGCCGCCGAGCCCCGCCGCCCGCGCCGCTTCCTCGTGACCGCGCACCGCGCCACCCGCGCGCGTCCGAAGGAGCGCTAGGCCGGGGTGACGACGCGGAGGAAGCCCTCGCGGACGAGGCGGCGCACGAGGACGAGGCGACCGTCGACGTCGAGCTCGCCGGGCAGGTCGGCCGCACGGAACGGCTCGTCGGCCTCGAAGCACGCACGCACCTCCGGCGCAGCGTGCGCGGGAAAGCCGATCTCCTTCCCCTCGAAATAGAGGATAACCATGCCGTTTGCCTCCTCGAGGTCGGCGATCACCGTCGGGCGGCGCTCGACCAGGGTCGCGTCGTCGAGCTGCGCGACGGCGCGGAGCTGGGAGAGGCCGTCCTCTCGGATCGGCCTGCGCGTCTCGACGAACCTGCGGCGCCGGCGACGCTCGACCGTCTTCGGGTCGAGCTGCCCGGCGAGCGCGACCTCGAACCCGTCCGCCTCGCCCCGCGCAACGTCGTGCCGGAAGCCGGAGTCGTCCTCGAGTGCGGCTAGCGCGCTGCGCGCGGCGTCGAGCCAGGTGTGTGCTGCGATGCCGATGGTCAGGTGGAGCGAATCGGTCGCGGACGTCTCCGCCTCGTGCAGCCAGCCGCGAGGGAGATAGAGGGTGTCGCCCGCACGCAGAACGAGGTCGTCGGTCGGCGGCCCGGCGTCGCCGAGCGAGCTCGAATATCGCTGGTGCTTGAGCGGTAGCTCGAGCAGCGGGTCGTAGAGCTTCCAGCGCTTCTCGCCCGCCACCTGGAGCACGAGCACGTCGTGCGTGTCGTGGTGGACGCCGAATCCCTGCGACCCGCTCGGCGTGTAGTACGAGTTCGCCTGCACGCCGCGCCCGAGCGCGTCCTCGAGCAGGCGGCAGAAGACGGCGAGCGGGTGCCAGTTGACGTGCAGCGCCTGGAGGACGATCGTGGCGCCCGCCTCCCATTCGGCGACGACCTGGGCGGCATTCACCGTGCCGGTGAACGGGGGGCGCCACGGGACCTCCGACGTGTAGGCGCCGACGGGTATCTGGCTACCTTCGCGGACGAGCCGGAACCCCGGGTAACGGATGGCGGTGGAGCAGACGAGGCGCTCCACGTCCGCCTCCGAGAGGAGGTCGTCGAAGCGCCCCGGCTCGCCCCGCGGCACGACCAGCGGCCGCTGCTCCCAGTGCTCGGCGAGGAACGTCTCGGCGTCGACCGGATCGAGGCAGCGCGCGAGCGCCGCGCGCGATGCGTTACGCCGCGTCGCTGTCGTCCGCGTCGGCGTCGCCGCCATCGGTACCGTCGGTGTCGTCGGAATCGCCGTCGGTCCCGTCTGTGTCGTCCCCGTCCGCGTCGGCCTGCGGGTCGAAGCGCTCGCCGTCCTCGATGGTCTGGATCTCGTCGTCGCGCAGCGTGCTCACGGCTTTCCTCCCGTGTCGTGGAACGTGCTTTGAACCCTACTCCAGCACCACCGGTCAGAATGACCAGATCACGGGGACGAGAAACACCGCGACGAGGCCGAAGAGCGCCAGTATCGGGAGCCCGAGCTTCCAGTAGTCGCCGAAGCGATAGCCGCCAGGCCCCATCACCATCAGGTTCGCCGGTGTCGCGACGGGAGTGAGGAACGCCGCCGCCGACGCCACCGCGACGGCCATCAGCACGGGCTTCGCCGAGACGTCGAGCTCGTCCGCCGCGGACACCGCGACCGGCAGCACGATCAGCGCCGTCGCCATGTTGCTGATCAGCTGCCCGAGCGCGAACGTGAGCAGCACCAGCCCGACGAGCAGGGCGTGCGGCCCGGCGTCGCCCACGAGATCGACGAGCCGGTCTGCGAGCTTCTGTGCCGCGCCGCTCGCGATCATCGCGGTCGAGAGCGAAAGCATTCCCCCGACGAGGATCACCGTCGTCCAGCCGATGCCGCGGTACGCCTGGTCGACCGTCAGGACGCCCGACAGGATCACCGCACCGGCTGCGAGGAGTCCCGCGACGGCGGGCGGCACGAGCCCGCCGACGAGCAGGATCACCAAGCCGGCGACGATGACGAGCACCTGCGCCGCGCCGGGACCGAGCGGAACCGCCTGGCGGCGGATGAGCGCCGGATCGTCGACGACGAGGACGTCGGGGTCGTCGAGGTGGTACTCGAGGTGGTGCCACGTGCCCTGGAGGAGCAGCGTGTCGCCGACCGCGATGGTCGTCTCGCCCACGAGCTCCTCGCCCCTGCGCCGGATCGCGAGCACGACCAGGTCGCCGCTGTCGGTCGTCATCCCCGGGAACATCGTCGCGCCGATCAGGCCCGATCGCGGCGGCACGAGAACCTCCGCCAGCCCGGAGCCCCTGCTGACCAACTCGGCCGGGTCATGGCTGAGGGCATACTCGTCGACCAGGGTCTGCGCGAGGTTGCCGAGATCGCGGGCCATCGACTTCGGCTGCCGGGCCGGGAGCAGACGCTCGCCCAGAAGGACGACGATCGCGATCGTCCCGGCGAGGAGCGGTAGCCCGACGAGCGCGAAGGAGAAGAAGCCGAACCGCCCGACGCCGGCGTCGTCGGCGGACTGCGAGACGATCACGTTCACGGGGGAGCCGGTGAGCGTGAGGAGCGATCCCGCATGCGCGCCGAACGCGAGCGGCAGCAGGAGCTGCGAGGGCGACATCCGCAGCCGCGCGGCCGTCACCGCCATCACCGGCAGGAGCGCGGCGACGGACCCGTTGACGCTGATCAGCGCCGTCAGCGCAGCGACCGTGAGCATCATCAGCGCGATCAGGCGCGTGCGTGACGCGCCCGCGCCGGCGATGAGCTGCTGCCCCGCCCACGCCGTCACACCCGTGGAGTCGAGTGCCTCGCTGACGACGAAGAGCGACGCGATGAAGATCACGGTGGGGTCGCCGAACCCGCCGAGCGCCTGGTCGATCGTCAGCACGCCCGTTGCCCAGAGTGACAAGGCGACGCCGAACGCGACGACGCCGATGGGTAGCCGGTCCCAGGCGAAGACGGCGACCGTGACCGCGAGAACGACGAACGTGATCGTGGAGTCGCTCACGCGGCGTTCACCCGGTGTCCGACCTCAGCCGGACACCTTGGTCACTCCAGCGCCGCCGCGATCCCGAGCATGACGACGCCGACAACGGCGAGGATCACCATCAGCGGCAGGATGAACCGGATCCAGCGGTCGTAGCGGACGCCGGCAAGCGCGATACCGGCCATCACGACGGCGCTCGTCGGCGTGACGAACCGCGCGACGCCCGCGCCCCAGCTCCACCCCGTGACGACGAGCGGCCGCGACACGTCGGCGAAGTCGCCGAGCGGGGCGAGCAGCGGCATCGCGAGCGTCGCGTGGCCCGACGACGAGGGGATGATGAACGCGATGCCCGTGTTGATGAAGAACACGAGGCCGACGAAGCCGACGGCGGACGTGCCGCTGACCGCGTTCTCCATCCAACTCAGGATCGTGTCGATCGTCTGCGTGTTGTTCAGGATCACGGTCACGCCGCGGGCGAGCACGACCGCCACACCGGCGCCGATGAAGTCGCCGAAGCCCCGCGCGATGTTCCCGGTGATCTGCTTCTCGGAGAAGCCCGCCACGAGCCCCACCACGACGGACGCGACGAGGAACAGCGCGATCAGCTCGGGGAACCACCAGCCGAGGTTCCACCAGGGATCGTGCGGGAGCGGCACGTGGGTCACCGGGTCGACCTCGACGCTCAGGTGGAAGATCGAGTCCCAGGGAATGACGGAGAACACGAGCAGCACGAACGTGAAGGTCGTGATCCCGAGGATGATCTTCTGGCGCCCCGTGAGCGTCAGATGGGAGGCGGACTCCTCCTTCTTCACGAGCTCCGCGTCCTCGGGGAGGAATCCGACGAGCGAGCGGTCCGGGTTCGCCTTCGCCCGCTCGGCGTAGCGCACGACGTAGGCGATCGTGATCGCCGTGAGCACCGCCCACCCGATCCAGCGGAGGCCGATGCCGTCGCCGATGCCGGTGTTCGCGAACTCGCTCGCGACGCCGATCGAGAACGGGTTGACCGTCGACGCCATCGCGCCCACGGTCGTCGAGGCGATGATCATCCCCGCGACCGCCATGCGGTCGTAACCGAGCGCGAGCAACAGGGGGATCAGCAGCGCGTAGAAGCCGAGCGTCTCGTCGGCCCAGCCCATCGTCGTGCCGAGCAGCGAGAACAGCGCCATCACGGCGACGATCACGAGCCACGGCCGGCCGCGCATGGCGTACGCGAGCTTTCCGATCGCAACGTCGAGCGCGCCGGTGGCGAGCACCATCGTCATGAAGGCGCCGATCGCGAGCACGAAGGCGAACACGCCGACCGCTCCGAAGAGGCTGCCGACGCCGAACGGCCGGACGAAGCCCGTCTCCGGGTCCTGCAGGCCGTAGAGCCCGTTCACCGGGGCCTTGAAGAAGTCGCCCACCCGCTCGCCGAAGTCCTGCGGCGAGTCGACCTGCGTGTAGGAGCCCGGTACGGGGACGCCGTTCTCGTCGTGCTTGTACGTGCCCGCCGGGATGAGGAACGCCGCGAGCCAGACGATGAAGGTGACGATGACGAGGACCGTCATCGTCCCGGGGAACTCGAATCCCTTCTTCTTCTCCTCGGGCTCCGACGCCCCGGTTCCCGTCGACTGCTGGTCGTCGCTCACCGCGTCTCTCCCTTCCATCGCCGTGCGAGCTCGCCGAAGAAGATCGCCTCCGCAAGGGTCGCCTTCTGCCACTCGTCGATCAGGACCCGCTCGTTGGGCCCGTGGATGTTCGCGAAGCTGTCCGTCGCGCCGAACACGAACATCGCCGCGTCGGGCACGCCCTCGCTCATCGCCTTGACGAGCGGGATCGCCCCGCCGGTCGCGATCTCGACGGCCTCGGCGTCCCACGCGGCGCTCATCGCCGCGACCATCGCGTCCCAGGCGGGCCCGCTCGAGCGGGCACGGAAGCCGTCGCCTGTGGCGCCGGCGGTCACCGTGAGGGGCACGCCGAACGGGGAGGCAGCCTCGAGATGGCGCATGACCGCGGCCTGGGCCTCTGCCGCCGGCTGCTCCGGGTGGACGCGAACGTTGAGAACGGCCCGCGCGTGCGACTGCACGGCGGCGGCCGCACCCTCGACGGCGGGACAGTCGATCCCGAGCACCGTGATTCCCGGCCCGCTCCAGATCTTCGAGCCGATCCCGCCGGTACCGACGATCGGCATCCCCGGCTCGACCTCCGCCAGCGCGCGGAACTCCTCCTCGGTGTACGACTCGCCGTTCCACTCCTCGCGGCGCAGCCCCTCGACCGCCACGTCGCCGGTCCCGTCCCAGAGGCTCGCGAGCGCGGTCAGGAGAGCGGCGAGCGCGTCTGGCGCGGCGCCCCCGTACTGGCCCGAGTGCTTGTTGCTCGCGAGCGTGCGGGCCTCGACGGTGATGCGGGCATCTCCGCGCAGCGAGACCGTGAGCGAGGGCTGGCCCGCGCGGATCGAGCCACCGTCCGCGACGAGGATGGCGTGGGCGGCGAAGAGCTCGGGGTGCTCCGACGGGTACCCCTCCTCGAGGGCGCTCCCGACCTCCTCCTGCCCCTCGAGGAGGATCTTCACGCCGACGGGCGGGCGGCCGCCCCAGGCGCGGAGCGCACCGACGTGGACGAGGAGGTTCGACTTCGAGTCGGCCGCGCCGCGCCCGTAGATCGCCCCGTCACGCTCGCTCGCCTCGAACGGCGGGGACTCCCAGAGCTGCTCGTCTCCCGCGGGGACGACGTCGTAGTGCCCGTAGAGGAGCACCGTCGGCGCGCCGTCCGGAGCC
>DASTKF010000196.1:0-9883 GCA_035716065.1 Gaiella sp. | reverse complement strand
GAACGCGAGGCAAGCGGCTGCGGCGACAACGAAGCACATCTTCATGAGCTCCTCCTTGCTCGACGTTGCGAATACACCGGCCGGTGTCGTGAGGTTCCGTCAGCCCGCGACGGCAATGCTCGCGTCGTGCGCGGAGCGGGTCACCCGCCGCACGAAGCGGACGTCGCCACCCGGTGAGAGCACGGTGACCGTGCCCTCGTTCAGCGACGGCGTCACGACCGCAGGACGCCCGAACGTCGGGAGGAACACACCGATCGTGACGTTGTACGAGCCGTGCGGCAGGCGCGGCGAGCGCGGATCGCTGAGATCGAGCACCGCAATACGGTCCGCCGCGGAGCCGAGCGCGGTCCAGAGAGCCGTGCCCCCGTCGACCGAGACATGTCGGGCAGGCCCCGGGACTCACGCCCGATGGACGATCCGCGCGCGGTCGAGGTCGACCGTCACGACCTCGCCCCGACCGGAATCGGTGACGTAGGCGAGCTTCTCGGCAGGGTGCGTGGCCGTGTAGCGCGGCGCGCCGAGTCCGCGCACCACGGCTCGCACGGTCAGCGTCGCGGCGTCGAGAACGCTCAGCGCGCCGATCGGGGTGTGTGCGACGACGACGTGCCCGAACGGGGAGCTCTCGATGCTGCGCGGCGCCTCGACCGTGCGGATCCGTTTATCTGCCCAGGCTCTCCGTCATCACGCCGTAGAGCGGCCGACTCGAGGGCGATACGGTCGCCCGGTGACGATCCGTTCCCGATTCGTCCTCGTCGCCCTCGCACTCTACGCGGCGTGCGCCGTCTGGGCCACATGGCCGGCGATCCGCCACGTCGACGGCGCGCACTACCTGGCGCGGCCCGCGGCGGGGCACGGCGAGGCGGCCGCCGGGGACCACCTCCAGCTCGGCTGGACGTTCTGGCTCGTCGGCCACCAGCTCGAGCGCGGCGCGTCGCCGTTCGCCGACCCCTACTCGTTCCGTCCGGAGGCGGAGGCGCCGCCGAGCCTCCAGGGCTGGCTCTTCGGGCTGCCCTACTGGCCGCTCGCCGCGGCGGTCGGAAACGTGTGGGCATACGACCTGATCGTCCTCCTCTCGTTCGTCCTCGCGGGCGGGATGGCGTGCTGGTGGTTGCGGGCGCTCGGTCTGTCCCGATCGGCCGCGCTCGTCGGCGGCGTCGTCTTCTGCCTGATGCCCTACCGGGTGGGCCAGTCGACCGGACACCTCCTCGGGCTGATCTCGTTCCTCCTCCCCGCGACGCTGCTCGCGCTCGAGCGACGCCGATTCGTGACGGCCGCTGTCTGTCTGGCGGCCATTCCGCTCTCGGGCCAGCTCCACCTCGCGCTCGGGGCGATCCCGCTCGCGCTCGGATATGCGTGCGCGCGCACGCCGCGGGCCTATTGGTGGAAGGCGGCTGTGGGCGCAGCCGTCGCGCTCGTCGCGGGCCTGGCCGTCGACCGCTGGGCAGTCGCGGGCTCGATCGGCACCGGCCGCTCGTTCGCCCAGGTCGACCGGTACTCGGCGGAGGTCTCGGACTTCGTCACGCGCGGTGTCGGCAGTGGGATCGAGGAGCTGGTGTTCTTCGGCTGGCTGACGCCGCTCGTGGCGATCGCGGGGTTGGTCGCGGTCCGGCGCCGCCGTGGCCTCGCCGTCCTGCTCGGGCTGGCCGCGCTCCTTCCCTGCCTCCTCGCCCTCGGTGCCAACCTGCCGGGCTACGAGACCCTCTGGCGTCACGTGCCGGGGCTCGACGCGACGCGGGTGCCCGAGCGGTTGATGCCCATCGCGTGCCTCGCGCTCGCCGCCCTCGTCGCCTTCTCGGTGGACGCCGGCCGGACCGCGCTTGCGTTGGATCGCCACAAGCTCGCCCTGCCGCTCGCCGTCGCGGGTGTCGCCGTGCTGCTGGCGGTCGATCTGCGGGTCCCGGTGTTCGGCGCCGTCGCGGCCGATACGCCGAGCGCCGCATACGCGGCTATCCGCGGGAACGGACGGCTGCTCGAGCTACCCGTCTTCCGGCCGGACGTCCACTACGGCAGCGTCTACCTGGGCTATGCCCGTCAGAGCCCGCGCGAGCGTCCGCAGGGCTACTCGACCATCGCGCCGAAACGCGCCGTCGGGCTGGCGCGCGAGCTCCGCCCCCTTTCCTGCGGCCGCGGAACGGTGCCCACCGACCTCGGCATCCGCTTCGTCGCGATCCACCGCGGCCTCTACGAGCAGAGCGGCTTCTTCGCGCCGGACTGCCCGGACAGGGCGGAGGCGATGCTCCGGGCGAGGGGCTGGCGTCTTCTCGCCCGCGATGGACAGATCGCGACCTACACGCGCTAGACGTGCGCCCTGCCGCCGCCCGCGGCGAGGGCGCGCGCGACCGCGGCGAGGTTCCCACGCCAGAGATCGTCGGGAAGCGGAGGGAGGATGTCGTCCCAGATCGCGGCGAAGCTCGTCCGCAGCTGCGGCATCCGCGCGGGCCGCGCGATGAACCAGAAGTGGAGATGCGCGCTCCCATCACCCCATCGGCCCACGTGAACCCGCCCGATCTCGCCGACCGCGTCGACCGCGCGCTCGATGCGCACGAGCAGCGGGCCGAGCTCGGCCGCAAGGTGGGGAGGGATGTCGCCGAGGTCGCAGTGCTCGCGCGGCATGAGGATGACGATCACCGGCAGGCCGCTCGGCTTCGCGAGGGGAGTGAGGAGCCAGCGCTCGTCGCTCCAGATCGCGTCCTCGTCGCCGAGACGGCAGCGCCAGCAGTCGGCCGCGTCCTCGCCGAGCCGCGGCGGCTCGTCCGCAGGCGGCAGGAGTGGACGCACGCGAATCTCACCCTCGAAGGGAAAGGTGTCCCACTCGGTGACCGGCGGCATCGGCAGCCGGCCCTCGGCGTCGGCCGCCGCGAGCGCTCGCGCGTAGACGTCGTCGGCCGATTCGCCCATGGCGGTCAGCTGCGAGGAGTCCCTGGGGGCTCTCCCGCCGCCAGCGGCACGATCTCGAAGCGGTCGACGTCGACGAGGCCGCGGTCGGTGAGCTTGAGTGACGGGATCACGGAGAGCGCGAGGAACGCGAGCGTCAGGAACGGCGTCGCACCAACCCAGCCGAGCTCCTGCGCCGCGTCGTTGCACCCGCGGCTCTGCGAGACGACGACGTCGAGCGGCTGGTCGGAGAGCAGCCCGGCGACCGGCAGCGGGCACTCCGCGACGACGCGGCCGCCGTCGACGACGACGATGCCGCCGCCGACCTCTGCGAGCCGGTTCGCCGCGGCCGCCATGTCCTCGTCGTCCGCGCCGACGACGACGAGGTTGTGCGCGTCGTGCGCGACCGTCGAGGCAAGCGCCCCGCGCTCGAGGCCGGAGCCCGAGACGAGCCCCATGCCCATGCGCCCCGTGCCGAGATGACGCTCGGCGACGGCGAGCTTCACGACGTCCCGTTCCGGGTCGGAGACCACGTGCCCGTCGACGACGAGCGGGTCGACCTCGAGCGACTCGGTCACGACCTGATCGGTGATCAGCCCGATCGCGCGTGCCGAGCCGCCTTCCCAGGCGATCGCGAAGTCGGCCGCGGTCACCGGCTTGAGCCGGACGGTCTGCCGCACCCACTCGGGCACCTCGGCCGTGGGCACGTCGTCGATGCGTCGGCCGCGCTTGAGAACGAGGTCCGGGAGGAACGTCTCGAGATCGGGCAGGAGCAGGAGGTCGCCGACGAACCCGGGCGCGACGGCTCCGTGGTCGGTGAGCCCGTGCCAGAGGGCGGGATGGAAGGACGCCATCAGGATCGCGTCCGCCGGGTCGGTTCCAGCCGCGACAGCGTCGCGCACCATGCCGTTCACGTGGCCGTTGTCCGCAATGTCCTCGGGGTCGCGGTCGTCGGTGCAGAACGCGATCCGGTTCGGCCCGTACTCGCGCACGAGCGGCAGCAGCGCCTGCAAGTTGCGCGCCATCGAGGCCTCGCGGATGAGGAGCCAGACGCCTGCACGAAGGCGCTCGCGCCCCTCCTCCACCGTCAGCATCTCGTGGTCCGAGCGGATGCCCGAGGCGGCGTACGCCTGCAACGCCTTGCCGAGCACGCCGGGCGCGTGCCCGTCGACGTGCTCCGCTCCCTCGAGCGCGAGCTTCGCCAGCTCGGTGTCGTCGCCGGCGATGACGCCGGGGAAGTTCATCATCTCGGCGAGTCCGAGCACGCGCTTGCGGCGCATGAGCGCCTCGAGGTCGCCGAGCTCGAGCGGTCGCCGAGGCGACTCGAAGACCGAGGCGGGGACGCACGAAGGCGCCATGAAGAACACCTCGAGCTGAAGGCCCGCCGACGCGTCGTGCAGCCAGTGGACACCGTCCGTCCCGAGCACGTTCGCGATCTCGTGCGGATCGGCCACGATCGCCGTCGTGCCGAGGGGCAGGATCAGCCGGGCGAGCTCGTCGGGAAGCAGCTTGGTCGACTCGATGTGCATGTGCGAGTCGATGAGCCCGGGGACGACGTAGCGCCCGGCGGCGTCGATCTCCTCGCGCCCCTCGTACGAGCCGACACCGGCGATGAACCCGTCGACGATCGCGACGTCGGCCTCGAGCCACTCGCGCGTGAAGACGGACAGCACGGTGCCGCCACGCACGACAAGATCTGCGGGCTCGTCCCCGCGGGCGACTGCGAGACGCCGTGCGAGCGCGGGCATCGGAGCACCCTATCCGCCGTCGCTCGCGCGCCGCAACGTGGCGTTCGCTCCGGCCGCGGGGGAGCCGTCAGGCGCCCGCGGCGACCAGGACGAAGTCCGTCGCGAAGCCGAGTGTCAGGCCGAGGACGATCCCCCACGCGACGAGGCGCTTGCGGCCGAGGCGTCGGCAGACGTCGAGCAGCTCGATCACGACGTAGAGGATCGATCCGGCCGCGAGCGCGAGGAAGGCGACCGAGAGCGGCTCGCTGACCCATGCCTGCCCGATCAGCGTCCCGAAGAACGTCGGTCCTCCGCCGATCAGCCCGGCCAGGAGCAGGAACCCCCAGCTCGGGCGGTGCTGGCTGCCGGCGAACGGGCCGACGATGCCGAAGCCTTCGGTCGCGTTGTGGAGACCGAAGCCGATGATCAGGACGAGGGCGAGGCTGAGCTCGCCCGCGGCCGCCGACTGGCCGATCGCCAGGCCCTCGGAGAAGTTGTGGAGCCCGATCCCGGTCGCGATCATCAGCGAGAGCGACTGGGCCGGCGTGAGGATCCGCGCGGACCGCACCTCCTCGACCGCGATCGCGGCCCCGACGCTCTGCGGGCCGGCGCGCCGGCGCCTCCGCGCGATCAGCTCGTCGAAGTACACCAGGCTCATGAGGCCCGCCACGAAGCCCGCAGCGAGAAGAGCAGCCAGCCCGGCGAAGCGCGACCAGCTCCCGCTGTGGTCGACCGCGGCGGCCGTCAGCGCCGCCTCGACGGGCTCGACACCTGCAGAGAGCACGTCCCAGAGGAGGAAGAGGAGGATGCCTGTCGCCGTCGCGGTCAGGAACGCGCTCGCGGCCGCCGGCAGGGCGCCGATCCGGCCGACCGGCAGGCCGATGAAGATGGTGAGCCCGGCGATTGCGCCGAGGACGAGGATCTGGGCCTGGGACACGTGTTGAGAACGTCGACGTTCGGTGTAAGGCACACCTTACACAGCCCGGGACGGTACCACCGTCACGTGCTCGCCGTCGCGGCGTCGACCTACGACGGCCGCTGCGCAGCGCCAGGGGTGTCTACATGCCCATCGCGTGGTAGCGACCCTGCGATTTGCAGGGATTTTGCTGCCCCATCCTTCGCGCTGTCATCACGGGGTCCTCACCAGGAGACGCCTGAACGACTCTACCGGCACCTCGGCCAGCGGCATGACGTGGGTGTAGACGTCGAGCGTTGTCGAGATCTGACGCTGCCCCACGCGCTCGCCGATCTCGCGTGCCGGGATTCCCTCCCCATGCCAGAGCGTGATGCGACGGTGCCGTAGGTCGTGCGGGTGATCGTGAGGAATCCCGGCGACGCGGCACGCCCTCGCCATCAGCTTCTCCACCGGTCGAGGGTCGAGTCGCACGCGGAGCCGCTGGCTTTGGCGTCGTTGGGCACCGGGTCGTGGCCCGGTGCCCAACGCGCTGAGCTCATCCGCGTGTGACGCGGAACGAGACGAGCCGGCGGGTGGAGATGCCGCCGAGCAGGTTCTCGCCGTTCTTGCGGGCGCGGACGAACATCACGAGCAGTTGTTGCTTGTTGCTGACCGGGTAGCCGGAGAGCGCCCTGAACTGCAGGGTCGCCCAGCCGTCCGAGCCGGTGGCCTGCTCGTTGGGGATCGCGAACTGGCCGTACGGCACCGCGGTCACGTAGACGAGCGCGCCCTGCACCGAGCCGCCACACGCGGACACGTGGAAGCGTGCGGTCACCGAGCGGGTGCCGAAGGTGAGCGTGCTCGGGCTGACCTGCGTCTGGTCGATCGTGAGACGCGCAGGCGGCGTCACGCCCGCGACGGGAACCGTCCCGCCCGTCTTCGCGCAACCGTTCGAAGCCGGCGGCGGCGGCTTCGTGGCTGCGGTGACGACGGCGGTCGGTACCGACGTTGCGGAGCGCGTCCCGGTCGAGTCCTTGGCGGCGACGCGGACGCGGATGGTGTCTCCCGCATCGACCGCCTTGAGGAGGTAGGTCTGCTCGTTGGCTCCGCCGATAGCGGAGCAGCTGCCGCCATCCGTGTCGCAGCGACGCCACGTATAGCTGAACGTGATCGGGTCGGACCCCGACCACGTGCCTCTGTTCGCGGTCAGTGTCGAGCCGACCGTCGCGCTACCCGAGATCGTCGGCGGGCTGGTGTTCGCCAGCTTGCCGGCGTCCTTGACGATCGCGCTTGCGTTGGTCGCGACGGTCTTCGAGCCATCTCGGTTCGATGCGGTCACCCGGACGCGCAGCCGCTTGCCGACATCGGCGTTGCCGGGCACGTACCTCTGGGTCGTGGCGCCACCGATCGCGGCGCAGTTCGACGCATCGGACGCGCCGCCCGACGCCGGGCAGCGTGTCCACTGGTAGTCGAACGAGGTGGGGGATTCGGTCCAGGTGCCTTTCGTCACCGTGAGCGCCGAGCCGACCACCGCCGTGCCGGTGATGCGCGGCTCGCCCGTGTTCGTCGGCACCCCCTGTGTCTGCGCGGAGCCCACCCCCGAGAGCGTCGCGAGGCCGACGAGCGACACCACCGCGAGCGCGATCCCGGTTCGGAGCCACATACGCGGGTTGATCCGTTTCATGACCGTTCCCCTCTCGAAGAGCCCTTCCCGACGCAGGATCCCCGCCGTCGACTGTGACAATCTGCATCTCGCTGCATCTCCATCTCGATCCTCCTCGCATTCGCCTGGTCGCCCGACCAAGGAGCAGCAGCCGGGAACACCTCTCACCCGGTCGCTGAGGGTGGATCTTCTTGCGGAACCATTCGTCGGTTCCGCGGGAGATCGCAGCGTGGCCGAGAGTTACGGCCCGCGCGCAACCAAAAGTCTAGCACTCGGGGGCGAGCAGTCGACCTCTCCACCTGGCCGTCGCCGTTGCAGTCAACGCGTTGACAGCCCTGCCATTCCGCGATGGCTCTCGATGCGTCGCCGTCGGTTCGGCCTTCTCGACCGCTCCCTCGGTGGGCGGCGCTGGCGCGCTCGTCCGAGATCTCCGGCAGCGGGCGAGTCCAGCGTCCGTTCCCGATCTCCCCCCCGAGCCAGAGGACGATGTCGTAGCCCGTCAGCTCACGCTCTCCGTCCGTGAGCCCGAGGTCGTGGTCGAGCGAGAGCTCGGTGACGTGCCCCATGCAGAGCAGCCCGAGACCCTGTTCAGGAGTGAACGTCCGTACCCGCCGCGGCCCATCCAGGCACGTCCACGCGGACGTCGTCAATGATTTGAGACCGCGATGAGCCCCGGGATGCCTGCAGCGTAGAGCACAAGCACGGTCACGGAGTCGATGCCCATGCGCATCAACTGCCGGTGCGGCCGGGTGATCAGCCCCCACAGATAGACGATCGTGAGAACGATCCCTAGCGCGGTCAGGTAGATGTCGGTGCTCTGCGCCTGAGGCAGGACGGCCGAGCCGGACAGGAGGCCCGCCAGCAGAAACAGCACCGGCAGAAACGCGTTGCCGCCGAAGATGTCGGAGACGGCGAGCTGGTAATCGCCAAGCTTGACCGACGCGATCCCCGTCGACACCTCGGGCAGCGCCGTCGCGGCCGCGAGGATCGTGGCCCCGAAAACAACGCCCGAGAGGCCCAAGTGAGTAGCCATCCGTTCGCCTGTTCGCTCGAGCACGATGCCGGCAGCGAGCGTGACGGCCGCGCCCAGCGCGAAGACGATCGAGGCACGGGCGAGGCTCAACTTTCCAGCGGCTATCTCCTTGGAGTGTCCTCGCGGCTTCTCTTGGCCTCCCGGCGCGGTACCCGAAGAGTCGTGCCACGGCAGGCCGCGTCGGGCTCGGTTGACCAGCCACAGGCCGACCAACCAGAAGACCGCGATCAGCAGCGCAGCAGGCTCGAGGCGCGCGTACGGACGAGACGCCGGGAGCTGAACACCCATCACCGAGACAGCGAGAACCAGGATCACGATCAACCCTTCGAGGCCGAGCACAAGCGAGGCAGCACGCGTGGTCAGGGCCGACTCTGGCCCCATCGCCACATCGAGCGCCACGAGGACGACCGTCTGAATCGCGATCCCACCGAGAATGTTCCCGATCGCTATGCCGAGGTTATGAGAGAGCGCAGCCGCAGCGGTGATGGCAATCTCCGGCAGATTCGTCGCCACGGCCAGCAGAACAGCACCGCCCAGTGCCTCGCCCAGTCCGAGCCGCGTTTCGAGCACATCGGTCGATCTCGAAAGCTGGATCCCAGCAAGCCACACCGCTACGGCCGTCAGGAAGATCAGAACGAGCGGGACAAACCCAAGACCCGAGAACACAAACCGGTTCTACCGCAACGATCGACCCGCGCAGCGCACCCAGGCGACGTGTCCACGCAGACTCCCAGACGGTCTGGGAGGCGCTCATCGACGCCGACCTGCTCGAGGTTGGGAAACGCGTGCCCCTTGCTGGCGTCCTCGGCGCGCTGCGGATGCTTCCGGAGATCGTCAGTCACCTGTTGCACGGGGAGCGCCCTCCGCGCGCGCCCGAGACAATGCGCCTGCGCGAGCTCGCCGAGATGCCTGCCGGCCAGGGCGGCTGGATCCTCCTCGGCGAACGACCCGGGAAGGGGATCGGACTCGGGCTCGTGGGAAAGCTCTGGCGGCCGGTGTCAATACGCGCAAGTCAGCCCGGACCGCTTCTCCGACTTCAATGAGCCTGGCTACGCCAAGCCATCTACGACCTCTCCGTTCGCCCGCTCCCGGACGGCAGGTCGATGCTCTCCGGCGTGATGCGCACCGCAACCACCGACGAGCATGCCCGCCGCTGGTTCCGCCGCTACTTGACCTTCGGCGTCGGCTCCGGCGCGCACGTCCTCGTCCACGCCCTGCTGGAGACGGTTCGAGATTCAGCGGAACACGCGCACGCAGGCATACCGTGGTAGAGAGACCGGCTATTCGGAGTTGGGAGTGTGGCGCCTCTCGGCCCTCGCGTGGGTGCTCGGGTCAGAGTGGAACGAATCGCTCGACACGTAGCGGGCGCTTTGCCACGGCTCGTTTTGTCACCGCATGGTTGAGCCAAATTGGCTTGGCGAAAGGGCCTATCTACATGCCCATCGCGTGGTACCCGGCGTCGACGTAGAGCGTCGTGCCGGAGACGTTGCGGGCGTCGTCCGAGAGGAGGTAGGCCGCCGCCGCTCCGCAGTCCGCGGCGTCGATGGCGCGGTGGAGCGGCGCCCGCTGCTCGAACATCTCCTCCATCGTCGTGAACCCGGCAATCGAGCGGGCAGCGAGCGTCCGCACGGGGCCGGCGGAGATCGCGTTGATCCTGATCTGCTTCTGGCCGAGGTCCCAGGAGAGGTAGC